>JAGCWB010000046.1 GCA_017962065.1 Bacteroidales bacterium | reverse complement strand
GATGAAGCGGAAAGGAGCCTCTTTCTGCCACTCGTCAAAGACCTCCGAGATAGCGTCCATCTCCTCTATGCAGTACTTGCAGGTTACAAACCAGAATGACACCACGTAAGGAGTCTTGTGGTCTACCCAATGGGCAGGGGTGGTTTTCCCGCCGTCCTCGGTCTGGATCTCCACTTTTGAAAAGTTCTGGGCGTTCAGGATCACGCAGGCAAACAGCGCCGCTGCCAAAAAACTAATTATCTTTTTCATACTGATATTCTATTTTTTCGTTAAGTCCTGCCGATATTGCATTTACTACATTTCCGTTCTTGCGCACGAAGGCCACCACCTTGAAATCGGCCTCCTGGAAGGTTCCAATGGCGAAATCATAGGTGAATAAATACTCCTTCTCCTGGTCTTTTTCCAGATTTCCCAGGGCCTCCCCCGCCATGCCGGCACCAAGGAAACTCCTTAGCACGCTCATGCATGAATAGTTGGAGCCGTAGCCCGCCTGGTTGTCCACAATTATGTTGTCCTGAACCAGAGCGGCGGCAACCGAATAACTTGCCGCTTCATCGGCCATCACCGCAACCTTCGCCTCCAGTTTATCGTCGGCATAACTGCATTCCAGCGCCAGGTTGCAACTGGGTTTTACCACCGTGGCGTCCACGTAGTCGGTAATCCGCGAAGCCGACTGCTCGTTGAACATGGTTTCCCCGTCCCAGTCAAAAACCATCTGCGGGAAGCCTGAAACCTTGAAATATTCCACTATGGCATCGGCTTCGGCCGGCGAAACTTCGTCGTACTGATGCACTGCAATGTCAACTATCCTGCCCGGACGCAGGCCTTTTGCCTGGTGAAGAGCATCCGACATGTTGGGACAGTACTGGCACCAGGTGGCGGTAAACTCCAAGGCAAGCACGCGATGGAAAGGAACGGTGCCTTCTTCCTGATGGTCGTCCGGATCCACAATGGGATCAGGATCCGGATCAATATCCGGCTCCGGTGGCTCTTTCTGTCCCACGCAGGCCCACAGGAGGGCGGGAATCAGTATCAATATCCATTTCTTCATGGCCGATAATCTTTAAAAATGCCAGGCAAGCCTAAGGAGACCGCCTTTATATTCCGGCTGCCAGCGACAAACGCCGCCGGAGCATACCAGGCCGGCGCGCTGATGACCGTAGGAAAGGTCAATCTTAAAACCGCCGCGGCTCCATGAAGCGCCTGCTTCATAATAATGCACCTTGGTATCGCCGTGATTGTACATATCCTGCACGTGCACGCTCCAGCCGTCAACTGAAGAAAGCTCAAGGGAGCCGGCCACCCAGTCCCGCGTAAGCTCCTCAGAATAAAGATACTGGGCCTGACCACGCAGCGACAACTTGCCAGGGAAATGGTACAGCACGTCTATCACAAAGGCGTTCTGGGCGTTTGTTGCAATTTTGTTGCCATGGGAAGGAGAGTTCTCCTGTATGCTCACAAAAGCCACAGTCTTGAACCGTTTGTTCCAGCGTTTCTCAACCTCTATATTGATGTCGCGGTACGCCAGACGCAGCACGTCGTAATTAGTGAGCGCCTCAGGCAAAGCCATTATCCAGGAGCCGTTAATGTGGAACTTCCAGCTCTTTATGGCATAGAAAACATCGGCCGATCCTCCAAGTTCGCCCTGGGCAAAGGCGGTGTAGGGATTCAGGCCGGAAAGCATGTAGTGCTGCTCCATGCAAAGGGACGGGACGTAGTTAAGTCCTACAGGATCAGTCATATTGCTAAGGCGCCTTAAGGTAATAGTGGCCGAGAACTTACCAAGACCGTAGTCAAGCTCCAGTGTCTGAGCATTTCCGCCAGGCTTCCCTACCCATTCGGCCCGGACCGAGAATCCCCCGCCGCTCCAGCTGCCGAGGGCCGACCACCAAACGGCCGGAGAGCCGTTTCCAAAACGCACGGCAGTGCTTCCTTCAATGGAGAAGCCGGCGAACCTGAACGCAGCTTCACCACCCGCAAGTGCATCGGAGCCATACCAAAGTCCCTGCCGCTTGAAGCCGCCAAGGGCCTTTATGGTGAAAAAGTCGTTGGAACTCCTGAATGTTGCATGGCCACCCCCCAGGGAATTGTTCCAGCCAAGGTTCCTGTCCTCCCAACTACGGTAAACCAAGCCGGTGCCAAACTGGTCGTAAAAGTCTCCGGCCGTTACGCTCCATAGTTCGTCAGTCCATGCAACGTACTTTTCCGGAACACCTATTCCCTTAAGATTCAGGTCATAGCCTGGCAGCGGATCCGGATAGTATTCGGCCTGGAGACCTACGGAGAAACGGCCGTAGGAATAATCCAGCTTAAGGTAATTGTTGGAATGAAGGCCTACTGCCTCTTCCCAGAGAGTGTTGGACTCCAGGCTGCCGGAAAACAAATGCTGCTGTGCCTGCATCATAAACGATACAGACAGCAGCGCAGCGGCAATAAGCAGTTTCTTACAATTCATCAGTCTGCGTACTGGGGAGTCAGTATCTCACCCACCGGAGCAACTACAGCGTTGTCCACGTAAAAATCGCCATAGTCGGCGGTTCTTATTTTCTGCTGGGTGCCATATTCACGCTGGACATAGACAACTATCTTGAGGTTCTCAAGTTTGTACTTGTCCGGCACATTATAAGAGTAATGACGCGTTACAACACGCTGGTCTTCCTCCACTTCAAAAGCATCTCCAAGCACGCTGTTGGTAAGGCATTTGCGGGCGATGTCGTCGTGATGATAGTCGGAATGCTCACCATTGACGTAATCGGCCTGCCAGCCTATGATTCCGCTTTCCGTAACAATGGCCGTAACCTTATACTGTGCGGCATAGCGTATGCAAAGCTGCACGTTCACGTCCAGCGTTCTTCCATCCAGGGTGGAAACAACGCCTATGGCGCTGGAAACCGGATAATTGTCCTCAGTCTCTTGCACATAGCCAATCATGGCGTTGGTAGTGTTTTTAGTATCGTTATAGTTAGGGACGTCACGCCTGCCATCCACGATTCCGGACGGGTAACCTTCTATCTTATACTGATCGGCCAGAGTGTTAACTTTATCAAACGCAAGGCCGCTGCTTGAGCCGTGAAGATTAAGCGGGACAATCTTCCCGGGCACCTGGGCCACGGCATCCTTAAGTGCGGTGGCCATCATGGGGCAGTAGCCGCACCAGTCGGCCGTAAAGCGCATGATGAGGGAACTGTGATGGAAGGCCTTGCTCCAGTCAACGCCAATTTCACCGCCGTCGTAAGGATCCTGGGAAACTGAAATCGTACGGACAATCGACTTATCGGCCGATGAAACATTAATGAATGCAGTGCGCGATTCCGTTCCATAGTATTCGGCCGCTTTAACTTCGACGGTGGAGTTTCCGCTGCCGGAAAGCGGGGAAACCTCCAACCAGGATTCGCTGCAGGAGACGGTCCATTCCACGTTGGAAGTGATGCTGATATAGTCCGCACCGCCCTTATACGGAAACAAAATCTGCTCCGGAGAGGCCAGAAGCTCCTGGAAAGAAGTGTCCTGAGAGATGGAATACGGCACGCAGGTGTTATCGTCGTTGCAGAACACAATAACGCCGCTGCGGGAGCCTCTTTCCGTGTTGGCGGGTACGCTGAAGCTATGCACATACCTGTACAGGCCCACCTCCTGCACATCGCCAACCGTTATCCATTCAGGGGCCGACGATAGATGATAGCCGATAGAGCTCACAATTTCCACCTGTATGGTCTGCTCCTCAGGAGTAAGATCTGCAGGCTTGGAATTTATGCGGAAAGCGGCACCGCTCACGGCACGCACCGCAAGACCGGCATACCTGTATTTATCAATGCCGCTGTAAACTGAAGAGCCGTCAAACATTATGCTGGAAGCAGCCTTTTCATCCTCGGTGAGGGAAGAACTCCAATATGAGCCGTTCCGGTCCCCGTCGGTTGCATGCAGGAATATGCTGTTTCCGTTCTTTTTGCTCTTAATCAAATAGCCCTTGGTGCCGTTCTTTGTGCTCCAAGTCCACTCAAGGTCCGGAGATTCAATAAGTTCGGCCCATTCCTTGGCGGTAGGAGTGCGCCACAGTGAGCCAAGCAGTACGGCGGCGGCATCGTCCTCCGGATCCAGAATGGTTTTTCCATCGGCCTCATTGTACTTTGTAACGGGATTACCCCAGGCATAATTGTCCCAGGAATAACTCTCTTTGGCGGCTGTTTCACCCCATGCCAGACGTGCGCCATCGGCTACATTTATGCTGGCCCAGGCAACCGAAAGGCCAAGGTCAACGGCCTCCAGCTTTTCTTCTTCTGCAGGATCCTCGGGATCAACAGGATCATCCGGGGAAACAACCTCTTCCTCCTTGTCTTTGTTGTCCGGAACGGGATCTGGGGTCTTGCCACCTTCTTCGGCCTTTCCGCAGCCATACAGCGACATGGCCGCAATCGTCAGGTATAAAAGAATCCGTTTCTTCATATTCTGGTAATTTTAATTACATGTTTGAGCGCACGGATTTGCGAAACCACTTTGTCCAACTCCAGGTTGGAGGGGACGGAAAGTTTCATGCTAATCTCATAGGTGCCGTTGCGCTGGTTCTCGTTTACATTGAAACCGCGTATGCTGGCCTTGAACTGGCCCACCACTTCCATTATCTTGTTAAGCACTGAACTCTCAAGGTCCGTGATTATCTTAAGAGTCACCTGGAAGCTGCCGCTGGCAGGGCTCTCGGCCCATTTTACCTTTTGTATACGATAAGGATAAAGATCCAGCAGGCGGGCGGCGTTGGGGCAGGAAATACGGTGGATCTTAATGCCGGCTTCCCTTGTGACAAAGCCAAAGACATCGTCCCCGAATACTGGATTGCAGCATTTTGCCATCTTGTAATCGATGCCCTTCACGTTCTTGGCATTAAGTACAAGAATATCGTCCTTGCCTTCAAAATGCCTCTGGGCCTTGGCCGATGCCACCACAGCCTCGGCCGCCTCTACGGATGCAGCATGGCGCTCCTCCTCTCCAAGTATGAATTCCTTTATGGTGTTAACGTCCAGGCTTCCGGAGCCAATTGCGGCATAGAAGCCGGTGAGCGAAGGATAATTGTACTTCTTGCGGAATTCGTTGCACATGTCGTCCGGGAATTCCAGCTTCCAGTTCTTGAGGCGGCGTTCCAGAAGTTCCTTGCCGTCTACGGCGCGGGCCTGCTCCTGAACGGCAAGGGCCTGCTTGACCTTGGTGCGGGCCTTGGAAGTTACCACCCAGTTGATCCAGTCCGGCGAAGGGTGCTGGTTTTTGGAGGTGAGAATTTCGACGACATCTCCCGTGGAGAGCTTCTCCTTAATGGAAACAGCCTTTCCGTTAACCCTTGCGCCAACGCAGTGGGCACCTATGTTGGTGTGTATTCCAAAAGCAAAGTCCAGCACCGTTGCGCCGGCGCTCAATATGCGCAGTTCCCCTGTTGGCGTGAACACGAAAATCTCCTTTGAAGGAGGCTGGGGCAGGTCTTCCTGGTCCTCTCCTTGATGCTCCAGGGCATAACGCACGGACTTAAGCCATTCGGCCATGGTTTCCTCACGCTTGATTCCCTTGTACGACCAGTGGCTGGCAAAGCCGTTCTCGGCTATGTCGTCCATGCGTTTGGTCCTTATTTGGACCTCCACGTAAGCCCCTTCCTTGTTCTTTACGGTTATATGCAGGCTTTCGTAACCGTTGGGCTTGGGGTTGGTAACCCAGTCCCTCAGGCGCTTTGTATCGGCCTCATATTCCTCTGTCACGAAGGAATAGACCCTCCAGCACAGGTCTTTTTCCAGCTTGTGGTTTTCCGGGTCGCAGTCTATTATGAAGCGTATGGCAAAGACATCGTACACGCCCTCGAAGGGCACTTTTTGCTTTACCATCTTCTGCCAGATGGAGTACGCAGCTTTGGTGCGTATCTTTAGCTTATACTTAATGCCGGCATCCGAGAGCTTCACTTTGAGGGGCTCTATGAATTCGGCCATAAGTTTTTCCCTGTCCTTCTCCCCTGCCTTGAGCTTGTTGGTGATGAGCCTGTACATCTCAGGCTCGGCATAGTTCAGGTAGATGTCCTCCATCTCCCGCTTCATGTTGTAAAGGCCAAGTTGGTGGGCAAGCGGGATGTACAGCATAAGGGTTTCAAGGATTTTCTGGTCCCTGGAACTCTTGGGGAACATTTTAAGGCTGCGCATCACCTCCAGGCGGTCGGCAAGTTTAATCACCGTCACGCGGGGATCGGCTGAATACTGGATGATGAGCTTTTTGTAGTTTTCGGCCTCCAGACGGGTGTCCTTGGGCTTGATGCCGGCAATTTTGTTAAGACCGTCCACCAAGGTGCAGATGGCACTTCCCCACTCGCTTTCCTTCACCTGATATCCGCCAACGCTGCTTGCCTCGTGCAGATAGACTGCGGCAATGCACTCTTCCGGAAGGCCGATCTCCTCATGCACAATGCGCGCAACTGCGTCCGGATGACCGATAAAAGGCGATCCGTCGTAACGGGTATGGTCTTTAAGGACCTCCAGGGCGGTTTCCCTGGCCCTATTTACTATTTCACTTTCCACGCTGACGCTCGGTTAAGGCTTTTTGGAAGGCGCGGGCATTTGAAAGATGCTCCGCGTATGTTGCGGCAAAACGGTGCTGGCCGTTGAAGGAAGGGTCCGCACAAAAGAATAGGTAATTGTGCGAATCCGGGTGCAGGACAGCCTCCAGGGCACTTTTTGGCGGGCACGAAATGGGGCCCGGAGGAAGGCCGTAATACATGTAGGTATTGTACGGCGAGTCTACCAGAAGGTGCGACTTGAGTATGCGGTTAAGCTTATAGTCGAAGCAATATGCCACCGTAGGATCGGCCTGAAGTTTCATGCCGGTATTGAGCCTGTTAAGGTAAACGGCGGCTATGGCGGGCTGCTCCGGAACGTATCGGGTTTCCCCATCAACGATGGATGCCAGAACTGAAACTTCCCGCGGGGTAAGGCCCTGTTTCCGGGCCGATTCAAGGCGTTCGGCAGTCCACCATGCATCCTTCTCTTTGGCAAAGCGGTCGAAGATTTCCCTCACCGACGCCGTCCAGAGCATCTGGTATGTGTCCGGGATAATCATGGTGAAAAGCTGCCTCCGGTCCACTCCGTAGGCCGATATTGAATCTTCGCACATGGCAAAGGAAGCTATCTCGGCAGAATCGGCCAGCATTTGGGCGCCTATCTTGCGGGCAAGGACGCCGGGGGTGCGGATTGCACCGGAAAGGGTAAGGTTCACCGGGGTTTGCCAACCTTTGTGAAGCATCCGGCTCACATACATGCTTGAGCAGGTGGAATCTATGCGGTAATGGCCAACCTCAACGCTTTTTACGTCTTTCATCACGCGCTTCAAACTGTTTGCCTTGAGCACGTTGCCGGAAGCCATAAGAGAGTCCGTAACCTCTTCAAGGTCCATCCACGGATACACGTAAAGTTCCATGGAGCCCTTGAAGTTGGGGGCCTTGCGGTCGTACCATGCATGGTACAGAGCCATCCCGCCCCAAACGGCAAGGAGCGCCATTACAGCTACCAGTACTATTACCCAAACTCTCTTTTTCATTGCTTAGCGCAGTTTTATTTCGTCGCCTTCGTTAAGATCCACGGGATCCGTGAAACCGTTAAGTTTCTTTATGGCTTTTTCCTTTACGGCAAAACGCTGGCAAATGTCGTGAAAACTTTCCCCATCTTCGGCCACGATATACTTGTCCAAGCCCTTGGGAGCCTGATTTCTCTTGGCCTGAAGATAAACAATGGCTCCGGCGGGAAGCGATGCATCCTTGGACACGTCGTTGTAACGGAGTATCTCCCACTTGAAAAGATGATTGCTCTTTGCAATCGAACTGTATGTCTCCCCTTCCACAGCATATACGAAAGGCACGCCGTTAAGGGAGAACATCTGCCTGGAAGGAGCAAAATGGAAGTCCTCGCTGGGATTTACTTGCTCCTGAGCCTGGGCCGATGACGCGGCAGCAGTGCGTGAATTGACGGCAAATGGCTCTTCTATCCTGTGAGGAGCCTCCGGCATCACGGCCTCCTCTTCCTCTGTAATGACGTCGAAGCGCGTAAGGTCGTAGTCCTCTATATACTTAATGAGCTTTGTTGGATACTTTGGATCCGTGGCATAGCCGGCACGCTTAAGGCCGTATGCCCATCCTTTGTAGTCCGTACGTTCAATGTCGAAGAGGAATTTATAGCGGTCACGGTAACGGAGGAAGTCCGAATGGTCCCGGAAACTTTCGTCGGCCGTAGTATATACCCTGAAGCATTCGTTACGGGCGTCGTCGTCTTTGTGCATGGTGCGGCCGGTCCAGCCCTTGTGGCACTTGATTCCAAAATGGTTGTTGCCCATGCGGGCCAGTTCCGACTGGCCGGAGGCCGATTCCAGAATGCCCTGGGCAAGTGTAATGCTGGCAGGGACGCCGCTACGGAGCATCTCCTGCACGGCAATGTCCGAATACTTCCGGATATATTCTTCCTGCGGGCCTTGCGCGCGTGCACATACAGAAATAAGGACCAGCAGTGCAATAAGGATAATCTTCTTCATCTTAGGTATCTTTACTACAAGATGCTAAGTTAAGAAGAAAAAATTAAATTTCGTAAATATCGCCGTCGGAAGTGGCAAAAGTTTGAGGAAAAATGGTCCGGCACTCGGCTTCATAAGCCTTACAGTCATTGTTCCTGGAAGAATAATGGCCGATAAGAAGTTTTTGCGCGCCTGCTTCCAGAGCCACCTGCGCGGCCTGAAGGGTGGTGCTGTGCTTGCGCATAGAGGCTTGGTCGGAGAGTTCTTCCTGATAAGTTGCTTCGTGATAAATGACGGTGGTGCCTTTGAGCCACTGAGCCTCCTGCGGGAAAGCCGCTGTGTCCGAGCAGTAAGCATAGCTTCTGGGAACAAAAGGCTTATAGGCGGCTTCGGCGACCGGAATCACACTTCCATCGGCCCTAACCACGTCCTCTCCCCTTTTGAGGGTGCCGATTTCCGTGAGCGACAGGCCGTATTTTTCTATTGCCTCCTTGTGCACGTTGAAGGGCGGCTCCTTTTCCAGGAAACGGAAGCCGAAGGTCTCTATCCCGTGATTCAGGGGGAAAGCCTCAACCATCAGGCTCTTGGTTTCAAGTATGGTTTCCGGCCCTTTCATCTTGAGCGGGGTAAAGCGGATCTCGAAGGCAAGACCGTCCCCGTAATAACTGAGGAAGAATTTGAGAATGGGGCCGAAAGAAGGCGGGGCGAAGATGTTCAGCGGAATCTGCCGGCCTTTCATCCCAAGGGTGGACAAAAGGCCGAAGATACCGAAAACATGGTCCCCATGAATGTGGGAAAGGAAGATAGAGTCCAGTTTCATCATTGGAACATGCTCCTGCACCATGCGGTACTGGGTTCCTTCCCCGCAGTCAATAAGGAACAAGCGCCCGTGCACGCTGAGTGCCTGGGCGCTTTGATTCCTGTCCCTCACAGGCATGGCCGAAGCCGTGCCAAGCAAGGTAAGTGTAAACGTATTCGGGTTATTACTCACCCTTTTCAAGCTGCTCCTTGAGGGCTGCAAGAGCGGAGATGTCACCGAGGGTGGTCTTCTCTACATTGCTCTGAACCTTCTTGATAGCCTTCTTGGCGGTCTCAACCTCTGCAGTTTCCTTGGCGGCTTTTGCCTCCTGGTAAGTGCGGACGTGGGAAACGCGTACGGTGCGGGTGCTGCGTCGCAGATCCACAACCTTCACGGGCAGGGTGTCGCCTACGATAGCCTGCTTGCCGTCTTCCTTAACCATTTCGCGGTTGAATGCGGTGGCCTCGGTGCCGTCGGCAAAGGTGAGGGTGGTGTTCTTGTCGTTAACAGCGGTAACGGTAGCATCGACAGCGGTGCCAACGGGATATTTGGCCTCCAGTTCGTCCCAAGGGTTGGGAGTGAGCTGCTTGTGACCGAGGGAAAGCTTGTGGCTGTTCTCGTCGAAGTCAAGGATAACAACGTCGATGACATCGCCGGTCTGGACCATCTCTGCGGGATGCTTGATCTTGTTCCAGCTGAGGTCGCTGATGTGGATGAGGCCTTCTACGCCGTCCTCAAGTTCTGCGAATACGCCGAAGTTGGTGATGTTGCGTACGGTAGCCTTGTGCTGGGAACCAACGGGATATTTCTCCCTGATGCTCTCCCAAGGATTTGCGGTGAGCTGCTTGATGCCAAGGGACATCTTGCGGGCCTCGCGGTCCAGGGTGAGGATAACGGCCTCTACCTCGTCGCCCATCTTCAGGAATTCCTGAGCACTGTGCAGGCGGGGGCTCCAGCTCATTTCGCTTACGTGTACCAGGCCTTCCACGCCGGGTTCAACCTCTACGAATGCGCCGTAATCGGCAACTGCAACTACCTTACCCTTAACGGTGTCGCCAACCTTGAGGTCCGCGCTGAGGGCTTCCCAAGGATGAGCGGTGAGCTGCTTGAGACCCAGGGCGATGCGCTTCTGCTGCTCGTTGAAGTCAAGGACAACAACGTTGATCTTCTGGTCAAGGGCAACAACTTCTTCCGGATGGGAGATGCGGCCCCAGCTGAGGTCGGTGATGTGGATGAGACCGTCCACGCCGCCAAGGTCCACGAATACACCGTAGTTGGTGATATTCTTGACAACGCCTTCCAGCACCTGGCCTTTCTCCAGCTTGGAGATAAGTTCGGCGCGCTTGAGTTCCTGTTCGGCCTCAAGGAGGGCTTTGTGCGAAACAACCACGTTCTTGAACTCCTGGTTGATCTTAACGATCTTGAAGTCCATGGTGGTATCTACGAATACGTCGTAGT
>JAGCWB010000045.1 GCA_017962065.1 Bacteroidales bacterium | reverse complement strand
CTCTCCGTTTTCAACGGTTTCGACTCCATTGTTTCGCAGTCGCTCACGGCTGCAAATCCGGACCTTGTAATTAAGCCATCGGCCGGAAAAGTCTTTGAACCGGACAGCACTTTCTGGAGCGCAGTATGGGCTGATGAACGTATCGATTATGCCTCCAGCATTCTTGAAGAGCAGGTTTTCCTGTCCTACGACGATAAGCAAACCCTGGCTCGCGTAAAGGGAATCGACTTTGCTGCGCAGGATAAGGCCCCGCTACAGAAATATCTGATTGACGGCAGATGGGCTTTTTACAGGGGCGACCTTCCCCTTGCCGTTGCCGGAAGCGGCCTTGCCGTAAACCTTGGCATGAATCCCCGCTTCATCTCCCCTATTGAAATCCACTATCCTTCCAGAACATCTCAGGTTTCACTGGCCAATCCTGTCGCATCGCTTCGCAGTGTTAAGGCTATGCTTTCGGGCGTATTTTCGGTGAATGCCCAGCTGGACGCCAAGCTTATGCTGGTTCCTATCGGCGCAATGAGGGAGCTGCTTGAATATGAGACGGAAGTAAGTTCCGTAGAGATTTGGACGTCTGACGTTGCCGCTGTTAAAAAGGCCCTTGAGGCGCGTCTGGGACCTTCTTTTGGCGTACTGGACCGATATCAGCAGGAAGAATCCATATACAAGATGATGCGCTATGAGAAACTGGCCATCTACCTTATACTTATATTTATAGTGCTCCTGATTGCCTTCAACATCTACAGTTCATTGAAGATGCTGGTGATTGAAAAACAGGCCGATATGTGGACCCTCCGCAGCCTTGGCGCGCAAGAAGGTATGCTCAGGCGGATCTTTTTGTTGGAAGGCTGGATGGTGTCGCTGCTGGGAATGTTTATCGGCCTTGTCATTGGCATTGTACTGGTTTTATTGCAGGCCCGGTACGGCTTTGTTTCCATGCCCGGAAATTTTGTTGTGACGGCATATCCGGTTGTGCTTAAGGCAAGCGACATTCTTTGGACCATTGCCGGAGTTGCCCTTATCGGCTATCTGATGGCAATTATTCCCTCCCGCAAACTGTGAAAAGGTGGCACTTCATACTGGTGCTGCTGGCGCTTATGGCGCTTGACCTCCTTGCCGGAAACGGCTTTTCCGTGCCGTCAGAGGCCATTTTCTGGAAGCTTAGACTGCCACGGATGCTAACTGCTTTGGCTACCGGCGCGGCGCTTTCCCTTTCCGGAGCCCAGATGCAGGCCATCTTCCGAAATCCACTTGCCGATCCCCATATCATGGGCGTTTCCGGCGGTGCCGGCCTTGGCGCCGCTATTGCCGTTCTGCTTGGCTCCGGCTTATCGGCCTGGGCCGGAGGCATTACCATGGTTGGCGCGGCTTTTATTGGCGCAATGCTGGCCGGTCTCGTGATTGTGGCCGTTGCATCCCATACCCAGTCCACCGGCACGCTGCTGCTGGTTGGCGTTATGCTGGGGTTTGTGCTGAGTGCTATTAGCTCTATTTTGCAATATTCGGCCGGGGAAGAAAGCCTGAAACTGTTCTACAGCTGGATGGCTGGCAGTTTTTCCGGAGTTTCATACAGCGGGCTTGTGCTAATCGGTTGTATTTTGATTGCCGGTTTTGTGCTGGCTTTCAGTAATTTCCGCGGATTGGACCTGGTGCTGTTCGGTGACGAATACGCAACTTTGAGCGGTGCTCCCTTGCGTGCAATTCGCTTCAGGACCATGCTGGGCTGTTCGCTTATGACCGGCGCAGTTACCGCTTTTTGCGGGCCGATAGGTTTTGTGGGCATTGCCGCGCCGCACGTCGTGCGACGGTTGTTGAACACTTCCGCCCACCGTACGGTCCTTCCATGGTCCATGGTCACCGGCGCCAGCCTGGCACTTGCAGGCGACATACTGGCCCATATCGGCCCCACTCCCCTGCCCGTAGGCAGCACTCTGGCTCTCATCGGCATTCCTCTCATTATCATTTTGTTATGGAGGAGCCGCCTATGATTCAGATCTCAGGTCTTACCCTCTCCTACGGCCCTAAAGTCCTGGCCCGGGACATCTCCTTCCACATCGCCCCCGGCGAATGCCTCCTCCTGGCCGGCCGCAACGGCTGTGGCAAAAGCACACTGCTGAGGTATTTGGCATCAGACATATATTCTGAAATCGCCTCCGCTTCGCTCCGGCCCCTCCCATCGCGGCATGCCTCGCCAGGCAAGCAAGCTTGCCCTCCGTCGGCAAGTGCTGTGGGCCCCTCCCTCTTACAAGGCCGAGGGTGGCCATGGATTTCAGAACATATATCTGACGCCAAATTCGTACTGATGCCAACAAATATCCCTAAAGTGAAAGGGTTCACTTTGGAGGAGTTTGTGCGTACTGGGTGTTTCAGGGAGAGTAATTGGGCTGGAAGGCTTAATGCGCAGACAGAGAAGAGGTTACAGGAGGCATTGAAAGTGTTGGGTTTACAGGCGCAGGCCGGGCAGGATATTTCAACGCTAAGCGACGGCGAATTCCAAAAGGCCTGCATTGCAGTGGGCCTTACAAGGCATGCCGATGTGCTTTTGCTGGACGAGCCAACGGCCTTCCTGGATGTTGAGAATCGGCTTATGGTGCTTGAAACTTTGCGCCGCGTGGCCGATGACACCGGCATGGCCGTCCTCTTCTCGTCCCACGACCTTCACGACTCCCTCCGAGTCGCCTCCCGTGTCCTGGCCTTCACCCCCGACAGCACCTTCCTTGAATCGGCCCCCGACAACATGCCCCAAACCCTCCAAGCCGCCTTCCCCAGCCTGACAATCTAATCTTCCCGACGCGCCATCCCGCAAAAAAGGCCCAAAATGCGGGATGCCAGGTCGTCGCGACGCGCCATCCCTCAAATAACGCCATTTTTGCGGGATGCGGCGTCGCACAATCGGCCAGCATCGGCAAAAAAAACGGCAACCTGCAATTGCAAGCTGCCGTTTTGAACCTTTATGGTCGCAGAAATTATTTCTTGCGGCTCTTGTATCTCTGATAGAACATATCCACGCGGCCGGCGGTGTCCACAAGCTTCACCTTGCCCGTGTAGAACGGGTGGGAAGTGTTGGAAATTTCCAGCTTCACCAGCGGGTATTCAACGCCTTCCACAACGAGGGTCTCCTTGGAGGGAGCGCAGCTGCGGGTGACGAAGACGGTGTCATTGGACATATCCTTGAAAGCTACAAGACGGTAGGTTTCGGGATGAATTCCTTTCTTCATTTTACGTAAAAAATATAATTG
>JAGCWB010000044.1 GCA_017962065.1 Bacteroidales bacterium | reverse complement strand
CGAGGACAAGGCCAAGTTCGACGCCCTTGGCGACAAACTGGTTGCCCAGTACAGCGAGGTAGAGGTTCTTCCCGGCGTACATGCCAACGGCCGCTACACCCTTGGTGAGAACATCGGCGACCACGGCGGCCTCTCAATATCCTTCACCGCTATGGAGAACGCCACCGCTGGCAAGAAAGATCCCATGATTGACGGCTTCACCCGTGAACAGCGCTTCTATCTCTGCTACGGCGCCGTCTGGGCCCAGAACATTCCCGTCCAGGAGAAGGCACGCCTTACCAACCTGGATCCCCACTCACTGGCAGTAAACCGCGTGAACGTGGCCGTACGCAACTTCCAGTCATTCTTCGATGCCTGGGACATCCACGAGGGCGACCCTATGTTCCGTCCGGAAGAGGAGCGCGTACACATCTGGTAGCTTTTGGCTGCAGAGCGCTTCATATCGCGTAAACTAAAGTTTCAAGGAAACATGGCGGCGGTGGCAACCGCCGTCAGTTTCTGTGTTATTATCGTAGCCGTTGCAGTAAGTTCCGGCTTCAGGCACAGCATAAAGGAAGGCATAGCCGATATCGTTGGCGACGTACGCATCCAGCCGTTCCCATCGGCCTCCGAAGAGCCGGAGTCTATGCCGATCCATCCTTATTGCGAAGATGCGGTGCGAGCCCTTCCGGGCGTGAAAGACATCACTCCGGCGCTGGTCCGTGCAGGCATAGTGAAGGAAGGCGATCTTGTGCACGTCATTATAATTAAAGGTACGCCGGAGCCTTCCCTGGCCGATCTTAAGGTCTCCATCCCCCACCGTCTTTCCCAGATAACCGGCCTTGGCGCCGGCGACGACCTTACGGTCTATTTTATCGGCCAAAAAGTGCGTGTAAGAAAATTCCACATTGCCGATGTTCACCGCGACATACTGGAACTTGACGACAACCTTATAGTATATGCTTCGCTGGAGGACATGCAGCGGCTTAATGGATGGGGGGCCGAAGAGGTTTCGTGCCTGGACGTTACGCTGCTGGCGGGCATTCCTCAGGAGCACCTGGCCGCAGAGATAGGCATGCTGGCCGATGATTATTACGTAAGCTGTTCCAAACAGAGTTATCCGCAGGTCTTTGACTGGCTTAAACTTCTGGATTTCAACGTAGTTATCATACTTATCCTGATGACGGTGGTGGCCGGTTTCAACATGGTGAGCGGCCTCCTAATAATGCTTCTTAGGAACATTTCCACCATCGGCACGCTCAAAACCCTTGGCATGGACAACCGCTCTATCGGCAAGCTTTTCACCCGTATAGGTGCCGGTGCCGTCCTCAAGGGAATGCTGATTGGCAATGCCCTGGCCCTGCTTTTCTGCCTAATTCAGGGCACAACGCACCTTATTCCGCTTGATCCGGCCAACTACTTTGTGTCCTGGGTCCCGGTGCACGTAAATATCTTATGGATTCTTCTGGTCGATGCCGCCGCTTTCCTTGGCATCATGGCCCTACTCTGGATTCACTCGCTGGTTATTTCCAGGATAGACCCCGCACAGACGGTTAAGGCCGATTAAATGCGGGCTTCCCGGAACACCTCGACTATTGAAGGATAGGTGTTTTTAAGGAAGGGAGGAAGCGAACTTTTTGCCACCCATGCAGCTTTTGTGATGTCCTCTTCCCTTTGGGGAGTGAGGTTGGTGGGGTCTGTGTACAACATATCGTACCACCAGGTGTGCTTAAGGTGCCACATGCCCTGGCGGAAATATACATGGTCCGTTATGCAAATGAGGCGGCGGAGTTCCAGCTGGTCTACGCCGGTTTCTTCCTGGACCTCTCGCATTGCACATACTTCTATGTCCTCCCCCGCCTCCTGATGGCCCTTTGGAAGGTCCCAGAGGCCGTTTCTGGAGATCAGCAGAAAGTCTCCGCGCCTGTTGGACACCAGGCCTCCTGCGGCGTTTACTTCCTTGAATTCTGCGCATATACGCCTGTAAGTGCGCTCTATGTCCTCCGTTGGGATGTATATGCGGGACAAGGTGTCCTGCACCTCGAACATTCTCACAAGTGCATGAATGTCAATCTTTTCCCCTACGTGGAACTCTACCGAATTAGGGTCGGCCAAAGCTTCTTCCGAAGGGGTGCAGATTATTATGCAGCGTTTCTCGAAGTATATTTTGTGCATTGTTTTTGCTATATTTGCATTCTCAGGCACAGGCCCCATTTTACGGGGACAAATAAAAAGGCCGATGCCCCAGTAAAACGGGGCCTGTGCCATGCAAAGATAATAAAAATAGACCGAATATGACAGAAATAGAAAGCAAGCACGGAATAGTTTCCCGTCAGCCGTACGAGATGTACATGACTTTCACGGATCTGGAGAATTTCAAGCGCATGCTGCCGGAAGACAAGCAGGGAGAAATAACTGCAACTTACGATACCCTCCAAGCAACGGTGCAGGGATTCAGCATTGGCGTAAAAGTGCATCAGAGGGTGCCCTACAGCCGGATTGAGCTTGTGGACTACGGCGCTCCGCTGGCATTTCATATAGTGATTCATTTTGAGCCTGCCGCGTAGGATGCATACAAGACGGACTTCTGGATTAATGTGGAGGTCGACCTCAACCTAATGATGAAGATGATGCTTTCCGGTAAAATTAAGGAAGCATTGGATAAAGTCGTGGACAGCATAGTGGATGCATCCAACGGAAAAATGCCGGAGGGATTCGACCCTTCGCAATGGGCTAAGTAATGGTTTTCCCGAAGGATTTCAAACAGCTGCTGGGCCAATCGGTGGGACCGGAGCAGGCGTATGTGGTGCTTGATGCGCTGCAGGAGGCTCCATCTGTTTCCATAAGGCTTAATCCGGCAAAGATAAAGGAATGCCCTTTTCCGGATGCGCAGCCTGTTGAATGGAGTCCTTACGGATACCTTTTAAAAGAAAGGCCGATATTTACGCTGGATCCACTGTTCCATGCTGGGGCATATTATGTTCAGGACACATCGGCCATGTATGTGGGCCATGTGTTCCGTGAGGTTACATCGGCCTTGCAGCCGGGAGCCACTGTGCTGGACCTTTGCGCTGCGCCCGGCGGCAAAACCACTGACCTTGCGGCATCGCTGCGGGAACGGTTCGGGGACAGGTTTACCCTATTGGCAAACGAAGTGATGCGCAGCCGGTACGGAGTGCTCCGGAGCAATGTCCAAACTTGGGGAGACCCGCGTGTGGGCACGGTTTCGCGTGATCCGTCGGCCTTTGGAAGCGCACCGATATTTGATGCCATACTTGCCGATGTCCCCTGCTCAGGGGAAGGTATGTTCCGCAAAGACGCACAGGCGCTGGCCGAATGGTCGCTTGAAACCGTGGAATTCTGTGCAGCCCGTTCCCACCGCATACTCCGAGATATCTGGCCAACCCTGAAGCCCGGCGGCATTCTGGTATATTCCACCTGTACCTTCAATCATCTTGAAAATGGGGATACGGCGCAGTGGGTGGCCGATGAGCTGGGTGCATAGCTTCTTTGCAGCAAAGCCCTCCTTCCCGGTTTCGTGCCCGGCGAAGGCCAGTTTGTGGCGGCTTTACGCAAAAATGGGGAATCGGAAGGCATAAGAACGGCCGATCCTTTCAAACTTTTCAAGGCCGAGGTTTTGGAGCCTGAGGCTGATTTTCCCCGCTGGGACGTAAACCGCGAAACCGCACTCCGCTACCTTCACGGGGATGCGCTTGTGCTTGAGGAAGGCGCTCCTATCGGCCCAATAACCATTTGCTATCAGGGACTTCCGCTTGGCCCGGCAAAGAATCTTGGAAAACGTTGTAACAATTTGTATCCCAAAGGGAAACGCATAAGAATGGACATTCGATGAAACGTATTATCGCTATATTCATGGCCCTTGGCCTGGCACTTGCTCCGGTGATGGCGCAGGAGTCCAAGGAAGAGTATCTTAGAAAGTACAACAATCTTGTAGAGCGCGTAGGGCCGGACGGGATTGGCGTGGAAACCCTGCTTAACAAATGGGAAGCCGCGTGGCCGGAAGACCCTTTCCAGATGGTAGCCCGTTTCTCATTCTGCTTCACAAGAAGCCGCACAAGCCATGTGGAACAGATGGACAGGGACCGCTATTTGGGCGATCCGCCCATCATTCCCATGACGGACTCCCTTGGCAACAAGAGAAATTTCTTCGAGGTCTATGACTTTGACGAAGACCTGTTTGCACAGGCAAACTCTTCTATCGGCAAAGCTATTGCAGCCCGTCAGAACCGCCTGGACTGGCGTCTGTACAAGGTAAATGCCCTTATGGCTTATGAGAAGGAAAGCCCGGAAATGGCCCTTCAAGAACTGAAAGGTATAGTTGACTTCAATTATACCAGGAAGCCTGACTGGGAACATGAGCAAATTGCCGGCACGGTGTCTCAGGAGCAGTTCGAAGCCTTAATGCAGGACTACTGCGTGGCGTTTTTCCGCATTGGTTCGGACGACAGCAAGGAAGCGTTCAAGGCCCTTTCCGAACATATTCTCAAGTACTCTAAGGACAATCCCCTGTTCGTGAACAACCTGGGCTCGTACTATCTGGTAAAAAGGGATTTCAAGAAGGCCCGCAAGTACATAGACCAGGTCCTGAAGAAGCATCCTGACGATATGACAGCCCTCCAGAATGGCATAATCATGGCCCGCAGCCAGAAAGACGAAAAACTGGAAAAAAAATATCGTGCAATGAAGGAAAAGGCACAAAACGAATAGGGTTGTGAAACTTTTTTCAGGTATCGGCCGTATATTATTAGTATCGACATAAACGGACAAAGATGAAACTTTCACAATTCAACTTCGATCTTCCGGCCGACCGCATTGCCCAGGACCCTCCCCGCTGGCGTGATGAAGCCAGGTTGATGGTACTGCACAAAGACACCGGCGAAATAGAGCACCGCATCTTCAAGGATATAATAGACTATTTTGGCAAAGGAGACGTTTTCGTCCTCAACGACACCAAGGTTTTCCCTGCACGGCTTTACGGTAAAAAGGAAAAGACGGGGGCCGATATCATGGTCCTTCTTCTTAGGGAACTTAACCGCGAGCAGCGCCTTTGGGACGTAATAGTGGATCCTGCCCGTAAAATCCGTATCGGCAACAAGCTTTATTTCGGAGAAGACGAGTCAATGGTGGCCGAGGTGATTGACAACACCACCTCCCGCGGCCGTACCCTGCGTTTCCTGTTCGACGGTCCCTACGAGGATTTCAAGGAATCGCTCTTTGCACTTGGCGAACCTTATGTTCCCGAGTGGGTTAAGAAAAAGACCACTCCGGAGGATGTGGAGAATTACCAGACCATCTTTGCTGCCCACGAGGGTGCCGTAAGCGCTCCTGCAGCCGGCCTGCATTTCAGCCGTGAGCTGTTCAACCGCATGATCCTGAAGGATATCGACAAAGCTTTCATTACCGTTCACATGGGTATCGGCCATTTCCGCACCGTAGATGTGGAGGATCTTTCCAAGCACAGGATGGATTCCGAGCGCCTGATTATCCCGGAGGATGCATCGGCCATTATTAATAAAGCCAAGCGTTCCAATAAGAAGGTTCTGGCGGTTGGTGCAACTGTAATGCGCGGTCTGGAGACTTACGTAACCACCACGCACGAGGTTAATCCTTTTGACGGCTGGACCAACAAGTTCATCTTCCCTCCTTACGAGTACTCGGTTCCGGATGCTATAGTTTCCAACTTCCATCTTCCTCAGAGTACCATGCTCATGAGCGTTGCAGCATTCGGCGGCTACAAGAAAGTTATGGCAGCATACGATGAAGCGCTCAAGGAAGGCTACCGTTTCGGTCCTTACGGCGATGCACTTTTAATAGTATAAAAGGGGCAAATCGTAAGAAACATCACTTTTTTCTTCTGAAACAACACAATCTTTTTTACGATTGTGTTGTTTTTCGTTTTTGTGCCATATCTTGGGGCCATGAATACGATGGACGAAAATGTGGCGCTGTGCGCCCTGAACAAAGTTTTTGGTTACCACCCCGGCATAGCCCGTGAACTGATTGCCGATGCCGGCAGTGCAATGGAGGTGTTTGCACAGGCTTCGACCGAAGTCGTCATGCCCGGCGTGACCGGGCATCCCTACTCAAAGAATAAGGCCGATGCTTTGAGCTTGCCCGAAGGGTATACCCCTCCCTACGCGAATAATAAGGCCGATGCTTCGGGAGGGGTATACCCTTACGGTCAGGGGCTGATGAGCAAGCTGACGCCTGATTTGCTGGAGTGGGCTGCCGGAGAGTTGGAGAAGATACGGGAGAAGGGGTTCCGTTTTGTGGGAATGTTTGACGAGGATTACCCGAAGGCGCTGTTGGAGTGCCCTGAGCCGCCTTTGGGTATTTATCTGAACGGGACTTCTTCGCCCACGGAGATTTTCGGTTTGAGGCCGATGGTGGCTTTTGTGGGAACCAGAGATCTGAGCTCTTACGGCAAGGCCTGGTGCCGAAAGCTGGTGCTGGCTTTAGCCGATGCACATGTGCAGCCGACAATAGTGAGCGGCCTGGCACTCGGTGTGGATGCGGTTGCGCACAGAACGGCCCTGGAGTGCGGTCTGCCCACGGTTGGAGTGATGGCTACCGGTATTGAATCTGTGTATCCATGGCAGCATCGGCAGCTGGCCATGGATATGGTGCGTGCCCCCGGCAGTGGACTTGTAACTGATTATCCGATGAGGACTTCGCCGGTGGCGCTTAATTTTGTCAGGCGTAACCGGATAATTGCCGGATTGGCAAGGGCTGTTGTAGTTGTGGAGTCCAAAACGAAGGGAGGTTCACTGATGACAGCCAAGTATGCAGTGGACTATAACAGGGATGTATTTGCTGTGCCGGGAAGGCTGGACGATGTGCGAAGCGCCGGGTGCAACTCTTTGATCCAGGCCCAGATGGCGCAGATTGTCACTTCCCCTGAGCAGCTGGTAGATGCACTGGGTTTTGGCGGGGCGCACCGGCACAGGGGCCCGGGTGGTTCGTGGGTCACGTCGCAGGAAGGTGATTCGCCGGAAAAGGTGCTTCAGGCGCGCCTGACCCGTAAATACGGCCCGGGCTCCCCTCTTGTCACCATCGGCCTTGCCGTCCAGGCTCACCGTGGCGTTAGCATTGAAGAGCTTGCCACCGTCATTCGCCTTCCCTTTGCCGAAGTCCTCTCGGCCGTGGGCACACTTGAGGCCGACGGCATCCTCACCACCGACCTCCTCCGTCGCTGCTCCCTGGCCCCAGGCTGGGATTAGAACAATTTTCCGGAGTTTTTACTACCTTTGTATTTATGTTCGTGGACACGCACACCCACTTTTACGACCAGTGGCTGCTTCCGGATGCGGAGGAGGCCATTGAGCGTGCCCTGAAGGCGGGTGTTGGCAAAATGATCCAGGCCGATGTAGATTCCAGCGAAAGGCCTGCAATGTGGGAAATAGGCAACCGCCACCCCGGAGTCATTTACCAGATGCTCGGCCTTTATCCCTGCTCCGTTACGGAGAACTGGAAAGATGAACTTGACCTTGTCTATGCCTTAGCACAGAAGGTAAAGTCCCCTTCCTCCGCTAAAAATAAGGCCGATGCTACGGAAGGGGACTTTACCTTCCGTGGAGAGAGGGTTGTTGCTATTGGGGAAATTGGGTTGGATTATCATGAGGGGAAGGAATTTGCGGGGTTGCAGAAGGAGGTTTTGAGGTAGCAGTTTGAGTTGGCGGCGAAGTTGGATTTGCCGGTTAACATTCACCTGAGGGATGCCTGGGAGGATTTTTTTGAGGTGGTGGAGGATTGCAGGCATCTGCATCTGAGGGGGAACCTGCACTGCTTTACGGCAAGTTTTGAGGTTTATGAAAGGGCCAATAAATATGCCGATTTTTCGGTGGGAATAGGCGGGGTTATCACATTCAAGAACGCCGGCCTGCCTAAGGTTCTGGAGCGCATTCCGATGGAAAAAATTCTGCTGGAAACCGATGCGCCTTACATTGCCCCTGTCCCCTACCGCGGACTGAGGAACGAGAGTTCATACCTCCCGATTATTGCGGCAAAAGTGGCCGAAGTAAAAGGCCTTGCGATTGAACAGACAGAAGAAATTACCACAAATAACGCACTGAAACTTTTTGACAGGATATGAAATCTTCAGTCCTTATTATTTACACGGGCGGCACCATCGGCATGAAAGAAGATCCGGTGGAGGGAACCCTGAAGCCTTTCGACTTCAGCCAGATAAAGGAAGAGGTCCCGGAGCTTAACAAATTCAATGTCAGGATTGACTCGTTCACCTTTGACCCTCTGATAGACTCATCGGACGTGGAACCCTCAATCTGGGTGCAGCTGGCCGAGATCATCCGTGACCATTATGAGGAGTACGACGGCTTTGTGGTGCTGCACGGAACGGACACCATGGCCTATAGCGCATCGGCCCTCAGTTTTATGCTGGAAGGGCTAACAAAGCCGGTGGTATTTACCGGAAGCCAGCTTCCTATTGGTGTACCCCGCACGGATGGCAAGGAGAACCTGATATCGGACGTAGAGATTGCTTCAGCCAAGGATTTCGAAGGTCATGCAAGGGTGCCGGAGGTGTGCATTTACTTTGATTCGCAGCTACTTCGCGGCAACCGTTCCACCAAGTACAGCGCCGAGGCTTTCAACGCTTTTACCTCGCCCAACTGCCCTCCTCTAGCCGAGGCCGGCATTTCCATACGCTACAATACCGACGTAATACGAAAGCCGGTTTACTGGGACACCATGCTGCGCGTACAGACTCACCTGGATACCAGGGTGGCCATCCTTAAGGTTCATCCCGGCATGACGCCGCAGGTGATGCGTTCGGTTATAGCCGATCCGCTCACGCGGGCATGCATCATAGAAACATACGGTTCCGGCAACGCCCTTACAAAACCGTGGTTCCTGGATCTGATAAAAGAGGCCGACCACATGGGAAAGATTCTTCTTAACGTTACCCAGTGCAAATCGGGCACAGTAAACATGGACCTTTATGCCACCGGAGCAGGCCTGAAGCACGTTGGAGTGCTCTCCGGGGCCGATATTACCACGGAGGCGGCGCTTGGAAAACTGTTCAGCCTGATGGGCCGGAGCGACAATAACCAGTGGGTGAAGACAATGCTGGAAAAGAATCTTTGCGGCGAAATAAGCAAATAATCTTTGCGTTTTAAGATTTTTCTTGCTAAATTGCACGACCAAAAGTGAAGTTTATTGTTTAACTAATTCAATTTATAACTAACAACACAAAAACGATTATGAAAAAGCTTTTCATGTTTTTGGCAGTCGCCGGTCTTCTGACCTTCACTGCAAACATTGCTTCCGCTCAGGAAGAGGGCGCAGCTCCCGCCGCCACGGAGCAGGTCGAAGAGGCCGAAGAGGTCGTTGACCTGTTTGCCGGTTCCGGTGAAGAAGTTCCTCTACACCAGGCCCTTAAGACCAAGTTCATCGAAGGTGGCGCCGGCTTCATGAGACTCGTGCTCATCTGCCTCATCCTCGGTCTCGCCCTCGCCATCGAGAGAATCCTCTACCTGGCGTTCTCGAAGTCCAACACCACCAAGCGTCTTGACAAGGTCGAAGCTGCCCTCAAGGAAGG
>JAGCWB010000043.1 GCA_017962065.1 Bacteroidales bacterium | reverse complement strand
CGCCGCCTGTTGCATAATTGCACACCAGCACATGGCCTGCATCGTCATTGGTGATGCAATCGGCCACGGCCTCTCCTAGTACCATCTCCCCTTTCTTGCTGCCGGTGAATGCGTCCACGATGAAAGGTGCACGTCCATCACCAATGCTCACCAGCATCTGCGAGCCAACACCTGCCAGTGACACGTAGCACAAGTTGGTATAGTCAGGCAAGCCCACCATAGAAACGGGATCCACGTTGCAAAGAAGGGCTATTGACGATTCGCGGAGACCCGAGGACAAGAGTTCCGGAATTCCCTGAGAAATCTTGTAGGTTTTGGAATCCGTACCGTTTCCGGCAGTCACGGTGAGCGTGGCACCGGTGTTCATGTTGTACTTGACCTTGGTATCGTATTTCTTTCCGTTGATGCTGGTAATGGTAGCATGCGGGGAAACCTGGGCCGTCACGTGCACGGAGGACAGATCTTCCAGATAAGGAATGAGAATCTTGTCATCGGCCTCGTATATTACGCCGGAGGTTTTCACCTCTTCCACCATCAAGGAGAGCAGGCTGCAGGCGGCAGGTTTTACGCGCTTTCCTGTAATCTGTATCTCACGGCTTTTGCCGTCAGGGTCCGTGAGGGTGTAGGTATTCACTTCCGTGAGGTCCATTACGCCCAGCGTGGGGGTAATCTTGTAGTTGGGCTGAAGTTCAGCCTGCACGCGGAGTTTCATCATGTAGATGAGGGTTTCGTCGTTGGAGGCTTCCGGATAATAGTACGGGATGGGAATCTCCAGCAGGGTAGCATCCGGATCCGTTACCGCAAGACGTCCCAGCTCCTGGCCGGCGTAGGGGCCTTCCACAAGTATTGCCGTAAGGCTTGTAAGGCCCTGCCGCTGGGCGGTGGGAGCTACATATTCAGGCTCATGGCATGCGCTTACGGTAAGCGCAGCAGCCAAAAGGATATAGATATACTTTTTCATATTACTTCCACTCGTCATATTGGTCAATCAGGGAATTGGAACTGAGTTCGCTCTCCGGGATGGGGAAACGGTACAGGCGTGAAGTGAAGTTACGGTCGTAGTCGTCAACTATCACATAACTGTAACGGAAACCGCTTCCTTCGGGTTCTATCTTAAGGCCGTGCTGCTTGTAGCCGCTAAGGCCTTCCGGATAATCCAGATGGGCGGTCTCCCATCGGCGAAGATCCCAGTAGCGCTGTCCTTCGAAGGCAAGTTCTACCTTCCTTTCCTGCACAATGGCCTTCCAAAGAGCTTCCCCGCTCTTTTCGGTATAAGGCAGGCCCACGCGGGAACGAATGGCCTTCACGGCTGCATTTGCACCGTCGGCATCATTGGTACGGTAGCAGGCTTCGGCCTTGTTCAGAAGGACCTCGGCATAACGAAGGAGGGTGAAAGGATGGCTGCCGCCCGCAGAACTAACATCGAAGGATTCATCGACGTTCTTCTTCAGATAATAGCCGGTAACAGTCTTTCCCTTAGGCTCCTTGTCTGTTTTCCACTGCGCCCAGCCGTCGGTTCCGCCAACGTAAGGCTCAATGCTGCGGGCCTTCCAGGGAGAGCCGATATATAGGATGGAAGCCTGGAAACGGGGTTCCAGAAGGGCGTACGGCGGAGTGTCGGTGGTGCTGGCATGCCATTTTTTCCAGTCCGGGATACCGCCGGTGGCAAGTTCGTAGCTTTCCACGATATCCTGGGTGGGAACGGCATAGGCGCCGCCTTTCATATCAAGGACTGCAAAGTCTCCGCCGGGAGAATAAGTTGCATCGTAGCTGTGCAGGATGCCCTTGCCGGCGCTGAAGGTGTATTGGATAATGGCTTCCCTGTTGCCTGCCTCCAGCGATTTGGCAACGCCGTCGGCATATTTAGGTTCCAGGCTGTAGCCCAGTTCGGTCACTTTGTCGGCCGCTTTCTTTACGGCATCGTAGCGCTTGGCATAAAGCATTGCACGGGTTATCATGCCGTAGGCCATGCCCTTGTCAATCCGGCCATGGGCCTGGGCCTGAACCGGCAGATTATCGGCCGCGAAGTTAAGATCGGCCTGAATGAAGTCCCATGCCTTTTCTTCCGTGCTCACCGCCTTGTCCTTGCTTATTTCCTCCAGATGCTCGTCGTAGATGATTACATCCTTGTAGCGTTTCACAAGTTCGAAGTACAGGAAGCCGCGGATGAAGCGGATTTCCGCTGCCAGACGGGTCTTGTCATC
This sequence comes from Bacteroidales bacterium, assembly GCA_017962065.1. Taxonomy (GTDB): domain Bacteria; phylum Bacteroidota; class Bacteroidia; order Bacteroidales; family UBA932; genus Cryptobacteroides. Next base: position 12,893 of record JAGCWB010000043.1, on the reverse strand, counting down.
GTCGGACATCTGGCCGTAGGTAAACAGGTAATTGAGGGCTTCGTTGGCCTCTCTTATGTTGGTGTAGAGCGAGCCCCATTTGCCAAGGTAAACGTCGTAGGTCTGTGCCGTCACCGTTGAACTGCCGTAGGCTATGTACGACGGGATATAGGCCATTGCGTTGAAGTTGTACGACGTGTATTTAAGCTCGTCCGTGAGGGATTCGGTAAGTCCCAGCTGGGTGGGCCAGGCATTGTAGTTCCAAAGGAAGGTGAACAGGTAGTTCACTGCATATTCGGCATTTGTGGTGTTCTCCCACATTGTGTGGGACGACACGCTGCTGGTAGGAGTAAGGTCCAGGAATTTGTCGCAGGAAAGCAGAACAAGGGCCGATGAAACAATAGCGATTATCTTTTTCATATCTCTTCCGCCTATGCTAGAATGTTACAGTGATACCGCCCATGAGCAGACGCTGCTGCGGATAGTAGCCGTTATTAACGCCCGGGGATTCGGGGTCGATGCCCTCCGGCAGACCGTCAAGGGTGAACAGGTTCTGGCCTTCCACAAAGATACGGAAGGCCTGGATGCCGATCTTCTGGGTCCACTTCTTTGGGAAGGTATAACCCAGTTGGGCGGTCTTGAGGCGAACGTATTTACCGTCGCGGATCCAGAAGGTGGAGCTAAGTCCGTTGTCGCCGCCATGGTTGGTCTTGGCCAGGGTGATGCGAGGGAAGGTACCGTCGGGATTGAACTCGCTGTAGGCATTTTCTACCAGGAACAGCGGAGAGTTGCCGCCCTCCTTGAAGGTCTGGGTCCAGATGGTGTTGTCGTCGTTGTAGTTATAATAGGTACCCGTGAGCGACACGTCAAAGAGTGCGCCTCCGGTGAACTGTGCGTTGAAGTCTATCCCCTTCCAGCCCACGTTGATATTTAGACCGTAGGTGAGCTCCGGACGGTTGCTTCGGCCAAAGTAGCCTTTATCGTCCTCGTCAATCTTGCCGTCGCCGTTAAGATCCACATATCTTATGTCTCCCAGATTGGGACGGGTGCCGTACCAGGAAGATGCATCAATCTCTTCTTCCGTGCGGTATAAGCCATCGGCTTGCCAGCACAAAATGCTGCCGTAGGTGGTGCCCGTAACCTTGCGGTAATTTACGATGTTGGGGTCGTCGTTGTACTTTAGCCAGCGGGTCTTGGAATAGGTCAGCGTTCCTGTAATTTCATAGTAGAAAGGATCGGAACCCAGCTGGAAGTGATTGCGGTGACGGATAAGGACATCGATACCCTTGGCGTCTATGGCGTTGCTGTTGACCCAGGTGGGATAGTAGCCGCCCATGGATGAAGGGAAACCCGTGCTCTGATAAGTGAGCATGTCGTAGGTGTAGTTGTAGAATCCGTCAATCTCCATTCCCAGGAGTCCGCCCCACAAAGAGAAGTCCACACCCACGTTCCAGCTCTGGGTCTTTTCCCAGGTGAGGTCCGTGTTGGCAATGCCCTCGGTATAATAGGAAGGAACCACCACGCTAGCGGCGCCCAACTGGCCCAGGGCCACGTTGCCGGACTTGCCGTAGGTGCTGAGGAAAGCGTATTCCGACACGCTGTCGTTGCCAAGGAGACCTACGCTTGCGCGGATTTTAAGGTCGTCTAGCCAGGTGAGGCCTTTCATGAACTCTTCCTGTGAAAGACGCCAGCCAAGGGATACCGAAGGGAAGAAGCCCCAACGGGTGTTGGACATGCCTGCGAACTTGTAGGAACCGTCGTATCGGCCTGTAAATTCGGCAAGATATTTCTTGTCGTAGTCGTAGCGGGCGCGAAATACGAAGCCAACGCTGCGGGAGGCGCTGCTCCAGCCGCCGGCGGGCAGACTGGTGCGCGGAATACCGTTCGAGAGCTCGGCCAGCGAGGTGAACGGCAGGGATTCAACGTAGGCGCTGAGTCCGTTGCCGCTGTAATCCCTGAGTTCGGCCAGGGCGAGCAGGTCCACGTTATTGAGGCCGAAACTGTTGGTGTATGCGGCACTCACCTGCCCCACCAACTGGTTGGAGAAGACAACTCCCTCTCCAAGGTTATTGATGTCTTCCGCCGCGGGTGCAGGATTGATGTCGGTGCCAAGATGCGGGTTGTCTTTCCTTATCTGCCATACCCATCCATCGTCCGTACGCACGCGCTGCATCATTGTGTAGGGAGTACTCAGGTTTTTGTCGTAGCTCACAGCAAAGCTGTAGGAGCCGGAGGCCTTGAGGGTAAGTCCTTTCACGAAGGGTACGCGCCACTCGATTGCGGCGTTCACGTCCACGTTTGCACTCCTGTTCTTCTTGTAGCCGGATTCGTAAATGGCAGCCAGGGGGCTTACCAGGAAACTCTGGTTATCCTGAACGGCACCAGTATAGTAGCCGTCGTACTTTTCCGGAAGATAGGGATGCATCTGCACCACCTGGCGGGCAATGGAGAACCAGCCCACCTCCGTTGAGCCTGCATCCGTACCTCCGGAGAGGAATGCTGGTGAACTTCTGTCGGCAAGGATACCGGAAATGCCCACCTTGTAGCTAAGGTTTTTGGAGATGTCGCCCTCTACGTTGGTGCGCACGTTGTATCGGCGATAATTGAACCTGTCGATGTTACCTTTCTGGTCCATGATACCCACGGAGGTGAAGAAGCGGGCCTTGTCCGATCCGCCCTGCACGGTAACGTTGTGCTTCTGGGTAATGCCGGTGCCGAATACCTTCTTTACGTAATCCACGTTGTCCCAGCCGTCCACGCCGTCGCGCATGGCCTGGATGTTCTTCTGGGTGAAATACGGAACATATTCGGCGCTGCTGGCAATTTCACCGTTGGCAAGCTGGTCCATCATCTGCGCTACATTATAATAGTAGGCGAACTGGGGACCGTTCATGAACTTGGGGAAATTGGCGTTCATGGATGCACCTACGGAGCCGTTGTAGGTAATGTGGGTATCGCCCTTGGCGCCCTTTCGGGTGGTGACGATAATTACGCCGCCGGCAGCCTGAAGGCCATATACCGCGGCCGATGCACCGTCCTTAAGTACGGAGATGCTCTCGATATCGGCCGGATCAATATCGTTGATGCTGCTGGCCGGGAAGCCGTCCACAACGTACGCCACGCCGTACACGCTACCGCGGATGCGCAGCGAAGCCTGGTCCATGCCCGGTTCGCCGGATTCCTGCACCGAGGAGATACCTGCCAGTTTACCTGCGAGCACCTGCGATACGTTGGTTGCAGGAGCCTTTAACAGCTCTTCACCTTTAATTGCCGATACGGCGGCGGTGAGGGTTTCCTTCTTAGCGGTGCCGTAACCTACCACTACAACATCGTCCAGGTAAAGGGCGTCTTCGGCCATCTGTACGTTGATGGGCTTGCCTTGGAAGACATGCTCCTGGGTGGCAAGTCCAAGGCAGGAGAATACGATAACGTCCCCCTTGGACGCCCAGAATGCGTAACTGCCGTCCGGCTCTGTAATCGTGCCGTTGGTGGTTCCTTTCACCATTACCGTGACGCCGGGACGCGGAACGCCTTTCTGGTCCGTAACCCTGCCGCTCAAAGAGCTCTGGGCGAATGCCGGAAGCGCAAACGCCAGCAGGGCCGTCAAAAACAGCGATAATCGGATAAAACCTTTCATAATATATTATTTGTCTGCAATTTCCTGTAAAATAGTTCCTATCTGATAGAGGCCGCGTGGCACATGGAAACAGCCTTTCCATTTGCCGCCCTTTAGCGGGAGCAGCACCTCTCCCCTGCGGTTAAGGTAGCCGAACCATTCCGGATACTCTTTATCCTTGAAGTGTGTCCACAGATAGTCGTCTAGTTTGAGGAACCACTCCAGAGCTTTTTCGTTGCCTGTGAGCTGGTAGCCCTTAATCATGCAAATTGCGCTTTCCAGGTGTACCCACCACAGTTTCTGATCCCATTCCAGTTCCTGGGTGGGATGTCCTTTGCGGTCCATGAAGTAGAAGATTCCGCCGTACTGCTTGTCCCAACCGTAGTCAATTACACGCAGGGCAATCTCCATGCTCTTGTCGATTATATCCTGCCTGTGAAGGCGGATTCCCAGGTTCATCATGAACCAGAGGGCCTCCAGGTCGTGCCCGGGATTTATGCGTCGGCCTTCGAAGCAGTCGATGAGGCTGCCGTCCGGGGCCAGGTTTTCCACCATGACGCCAAGGTCCGGCTGGTAGAATATGTCGAAAACCTCGTGCAGGGCTTCATCAATGGTTTTGTCCAGCAGGGCCTTGTCCTGGATGATGGGTTCCACCTCCAGGGCCATGTTGCAGATAATCATCGGAAGGGCGAAGTCCTTCATTGGCCTTGTGCCAGGAACGGCCTTGAGCCATTTACCCTTAGGGTTGGAACGGCGGTCCAGTATGCGCTGGAAGGTCTTGCGGGCGATATCGGCCCAGTGCTCTTCCCCAGTAGCCACCGCCAGTTGGGCAAAGCCCATGCAGGCAAAAGTGTTGGAAAAGATGTTATACGGCGCTATGATGGGCTTTCCTTCGCGGGTTAAGGAGAAATAGAAGTCGTAGTTGCCGTCGTGGCCGTACTTCTCCAGGAATTCGGCTCCCTGGCGGGAGCAGGCCAGCCATGCCGGGTTCTTCTCTACCTTATTATATAGCATGGCGAACATCCATACTTCCCTGCCCTGCAGCCACACGAACTTATCGGTGTCAAAAACACTGCCGTCGCGGTCCAGACAGGTGAAGTACCCGCCGCAGGCCAGGTCCTGTGATTTCTCCAGCCAGAAAGGCAACACGTTGTCGTATAGCTCTTTGCGATAGCGCTGGGCCATTTTGGCAAAATCAACTTCTTTCATAGGGTTTCGATTTTTGGATTTAGGTCCGTTATTTATGCATACAAATTTACAAATTAATAATAAAACTGCAAGCATTTTTAACGAAATATTAAAAACTATTTGCCGGTTCATAATAAAATGACTATATTTGTCCAACTCAAAAGATTATGGAATCCTTTCTGGACAATCTCTTCAACGGCCGCTACGACGCCGAAAAAAGGACCATCCTTTCTCTATGTGAAAAAGGGATGGCCTTCAGCCTTGCCGATCTTGCCCGCGACCTGGATACCAGCATCCCCAAAATTACCCGCGTTGTGTCAGAGATGGAGGACGCCGGTTTTCTGGCCGACCTTGGTAAACAGGAATCAGCCGCCGGTCGTCGTCCAAGCATGTTCGGCCTGAATCCGGATGCCGGTTATTTCATCGGCGTTGAAGTGGGCCGGAAAAGCCTGGCACTGGCTGTTTCGGATTTCACCGGCAGGGTAATGCATTTTCAAGACGAAATCCCCTACACTCTTACCAATACGGAAGAATCTGTGCTGGGACTGTGCGCAGCTGTAAAGAAACAGGTAAGGAAGTATCATCTGAATGCGTCTCTGATCCGTTCCGTCGGCGTTAATCTCACGGGCCGTGTCAATCACCAGACAGGCTACAGTTACAGCTACTACATCAGCGAAGAAAAACCCATACGAAATATACTGGAAAGCGGATTCGGACGTCCCGTGTTCATAGAAAACGATTCGCGCGGAATGGCTTTCGGAGAGTATATGAGCGGTATTGCCGGAGATGCGCGCACGGTCCTGTTTCTGAACGTTGGATGGGGCCTTGGTATGGGTATGGTGCTGGACGGCAAATTGTTTGGCGGCAAGTCCGGATTCTCCGGAGAAATCGGCCATTTCCCCCTTTTGGACAACCATCAGATTTGCCGATGCGGGAAGGTAGGGTGCTTGGAAACCGGAGCTTCCGGCCTCGCTCTGCACCGCCTGGTTGGGGAAAAGCTGGCCCAGAACAAGCCGTCAATCCTTCAAAGCACATACAAGGAAGACCGGGAGATAAGCCTCAACAACATACTGGACGCCGTTGCCAAGGAGGATGTCACAGCCATAGAATGCGTGGAGCAGGTTGGAGACACCCTTGGGCGCGCCGTAGCCGGCCTCATCAATGTTTTTAACCCGGATATGGTTGTGATAGGAGGTCGATTATCGGCCACGGAGCAGTACCTGATGCCGCCGCTTCGCAGCGCCGTCCAGCGTCTCTCCCTCAACCTCGTGAGCAACGACACCGTTATCAAAGTGTCACACCTTGGAAAATCGGCAGGAGCAATAGGCGCAAGCCTGCTGGCAAAACACAGATTATTAAACCAATAGATATGGAAAACCGCAGAGATTTTTTGAAAAAGGGCACCCTGGCCGCAGTGGCTGCGCCGTTTGTTGCCGCAGGATGCAAACCTTCATCGGCCAATGACAAATGGGGCATAGACTTGGACAGTTCTATTGATTCCAAACTCATTGTGCCCAAAGGCAATGCCCTGCCCATAACCGGCACCTTTCTGGACGAGATTTCGCACGACATCCCCCATCAGAACTGGGGCGAGGCCGAATGGGACCGTGACTTCAGGTACATGAAAGATATCGGCATAGATACCGTTATCGATATCCGCTGCGGTTACCGCAAGTTCATCACCTACCCCTCCCCTTACCTGCTTAAAAAGGGCTGCTACATGCCTTCGGCGGACCTTATTGACATGTTCTGCCGATTGGCCCAGAAGTACGGAATGAAGTTCTGGCTTGGTCTTTATGACTCCGGCAAGTACTGGGACACCGGCGACATGAGTTACGAGGTGGAATCCAACAAATACGTGATTGACGAGGTCTGGGAACGCTACGGCAGCAAATATTCCAGCTTTGGCGGCTGGTATATTTCCGGCGAAATTTCCCGTGCCACAAAGGGTGCAATAGAGAGCTTCCGCACAATGGGACGCCAGTGCAAGGAAGTGTCCGGAGGCCTTCCCACCTTCATATCACCCTGGATCGACGGCAAAAAGGCCGTGGACGCCGCCGGCGGCAACCTTACCAAAGATCAGGCAGTGTCGGTTGCCCAGCACGAAAAAGAGTGGGACGAGATCTTCGACGGCATACATGAATATGTTGACGCCTGCGCCTTTCAGGACGGCCATATCGACTACGACGAGCTAGACGCCTTCTTCTCAGTGAACAAGAAACTGGCCGATAAATATGGCATGCAGTGCTGGACCAACGCCGAAACCTTCGACCGCGACATGCCCATCCGCTTCCTGCCAATCAAGTTCGACAAGCTTCGCATGAAGCTGGAAGCTGCAAAACGCTGCGGCTACGACAAAGCCATCACCTTCGAGTTCAGCCACTTCCTGAGCCCCCAGAGCGCCTACCTCCAGGCCGGTCACCTGTACGACCGCTACCGCGAGTACTTCGGCATACGCTAAAATCAATATTAGTCACGCCTGGCGGCTAATAGAGATTCAGGTCCCAGGGGACTATGCGGGTGGGGAAGGAGGCTATTCTGAGGGTTGTGCAGCCGTATGGGATGAGTTCGACGGTGGCTGAGGGGCCGGTGTCGTTGCCGTCTTCGGTCCAGTAAGGGATTTCGCCGCAGCTTCCGTTGTATTCTTTCCAGTAAGGCAGTTCGCGCACGGGAATGGTGATAGAAACCGGAGCTCCGGAAAGGTTCCAGGGATATCCTTCAACGGGTTTTACGGAAACTGTACAAGAATCGGCCGAGAAACTGTCACGCATTATGCAATAGTTCCACGGAGTAGCAGATGTAACTTCCCAGGCACCGGAACCGAAGCGCTTGTCTGCGCCGGAGAACGGCACCCAGTTCCAGTTTTCTTCCATCCTCAACGCATACACCAGCGGTCCGCGCAAAATGGACCACGCCTTGTCAAAACCTTCCTCCACGCGTACGTCCATGGGCATGATAAGCCGAAGCACATCGCCCTTTTTCCACACACGGTTAAGACCGATAATACCGTCATGCGCAACTGCCTGCAACGGCTTTCCGTTCAACAGCAACATAAACTCACTGCACCATCCGGGTACACGGACATACAAAGGGAAAGATGCCTTGCCGGGACTTTCAACGGTAAAAGTTACGGCCGAATCAAAGGGATAATCAGTAGTTTCCCGTATTGTAACAGTGGCACCGCCGGCAACGCGCGCGGTGACGGTGGAAGGCGCATATACAAGCGCCGCCAGACCGCCGTCGGCCGATGCATACCAGAGATTCTGCACAAACTTGGGCCAGCCCTGATGCATATTGGAAAGGCAGCAAGGATAGCCGTTCAGTGTGCCAAAGAGAACATCCGTTCCGTCGTGCGGAGTGGAAAACGGGCGCCAGTCCCTGGTACAGGCTATCTGGTTGGTCTGCTGGTAATACTGTTTTGCGGTAAAATCGTCCTTAATTTGTGCCGGAAGGGCATTGTATGCAACCCTCTCCAGCCAGTCGGCCCAACAAGTTTCACCGTTAATACGGAGCATGGTTTCCAGCGAAAACATCATTTCCACGGCCGTGCAAAGTTCACTTCCGCGTACAGGAGAGCCAAAGTGAAGCATCTCGTCCCCGGCCCAAAGGCCGTTGGGAATGCCCACGGTATTAGACAAAACAGCAGCCGCCGCAGAAGCCGCCTCAAAGTCACAGGAGCTGTGAGAATACTGCCACCATACCAGCGGAGCCTTGAAGCCCTGGGCAAGATTTACGCAGTGCACACTCCCCTGCTCTCTGAAAATGCCGCCATCCATGAACAAAGCAGTCCAGTCAACCGTCTGAGAATGAATCTTTTCTCCAAGTTCCAGCAGCCAGGCCTCGCCGGTAGTGTTATACAGCCAGTAAACCACATCAAGATTATCGGCCCCGCGCCAGCGGCCCCAATCGGTCCAATGATCCAGCGGAGCATTGTCTAGATTCTCAAACTGATAGCGGAAATATGATTTCAAAAAATGAAGCACCCTGGCATCGGCCGTGGCGTCATAGTACTGCCTCATTATCTTAAGGGCCACCATCTTTGGCCACCAGTCGTGAGTCTGACCCCTTTGGAGGCCATAAACGAAGGGGTGGTCAACGGCGGGGCCCATATATCCGTCGGGCTGCAGAGACGCCAGAATAGCCTCCACCCAAGCCTGCGCCTTGGCAATAAGCGCTTCATCTTTTAGCATATATGCCAGCGGAAGCAGGCCGTCCAGCCAGTACGGTCCCCTCTCCCATGCATCGCCTTCCCCGCCCAGCCACGCATTGTCCGGCCCCATTACCTGGGGATAGACCTGGTCCAACTGGCCGGTAAGTCCGGAGGCCTGGCGTAAAAGCTGTTCCTGCAGCCACCCATCGGCCTTTATAGCACCTATGGGAAGGCCTGTGAAGCGGTTTGGAGCCAGCGGAGCACGGTTAAAAACCTGGGCCGAAGCAACGGCGCAGCACAAAACAAGAGCGAAGGTAAAAAGACGTTTACTTGCCATAATTGAAAGGAATTTCGGCCCTGATATCTGCGCTGGAAGTGCCCAGAAGGGCTTTAAACTCACCAGGTTCGGCAACCCAGGCATGGGACGCGGCATCAAAGAAACTAAGATCTTCAAGGCCGATATTGAACTTCACCTGCCTCTTCTCCCCCGGCTGCAGATAAATCTTCTCAAAGCCCTTCAGTTCCTTCACGGGACGGGGAACTGAAGCCTCGGTATCGGCAATATAAAGCTGCACAACCTCCGCGCCAGGCACATCACCCGTATTCTCAAGAGTGGCCGATACAGTCCAACCCTTGCCGGAAGGTTTCACCGAAGCATTGCTTAAATCAAACGTGGTATAGCTGAGTCCGTGGCCAAAAGGATACTGCACAGGGATATTCTGGGTATCGTACCAGCGGTAGCCGATGAAAACGCCCTCGTCGTAATACTCCTGCCACCACTGCTTGCCTTCTTCCTGAATGCCGGGATACTGACGCTCAGTTTTCAAAGGACCATCGGCAAGGGCAAGCGGCATTGTAAAGGGAAGTTTGCCGGAAGGATTGACGGCTCCCGTTAACACATCCACCAGCGCGTGACCGCTTTCCGAGCCGCCGTACCAGGCCTGCACAATTGCATTCACCTTTGATGCCCAAGGCATTGCCACGGGAGAACCGGAAATATTCACAACTACTAGTTTATCTGATACTTCCGCCAATGCTTCAATAAGGACATCCTGGCCGTAAGGAAGCACTATGTCAAGGCGGTCGGTGCCTTCGTTGTCCTGGTTGCGGCTCTTGTTCAGGCCGCCCATGTAAATGACATAATCGGCATCCTTTGCCGCCGCTACGGCATCGGAGAGTAACTGCTGGGCGCTGCGGCTCTCGCTCAAATCCTGGCCGGTCACGACTTTATTGTAATCTGTTGTTACGTCGCCAACGTAGCCGCGCTCCCATACCACCGACGCCTTGTCGTCAAAAGCCTCGTGCAGGGCATCAAGGGGGATAATTTCATACTTGGTTTTAAGATTGGAACTGCCGCCTCCAACCACCATCATCTTGTAGGCATTCTCTCCCACCACCAGTATCCGTGCGCCATCGGCCGGATTAAGCGGAAGGGTGCCGTCGTTTTTCAGAAGCACTATTCCATCGGCCGCAATCTTACGCGCTGCGGCAAAATGCTCCGGCGAGGTAAAACTGCCGAAATGCTGCTCAGGACTCATTGAAGTGCGGAAAACCGTGCGGAGTATGCGGCGGGCCTTGTCGTCCAGAACTTCTTCCGTAGCACGGCCGTCGCGCAGACGCTCCAGGTAAGGATTTGCAAGGTGATAATTGGCATAACTGTCCGACGCAGCGCCCCTTAGGCCGTTGGTCCAGGTGCCCATTTCTATGTCAAGACCGTTGGTTATTGCTTCGTCGTCGTCCCTGCAGCCGCCCCAGTCGCTTATTACCACGCCGTCAAAGCCCCATTCGCCTTTCAGTATGTCGCAAAGGAGCTTTTTGTTGTGGCAGTTGAACTGGCCGTTGTAAAGGTTATAGGAGCCCATAATTGCCCATGTACCGCCTTCCTGTACAGCTTTCCGAAAAGCCGGAAGATAGATTTCATACAGTGTCCTGTCGTCCAGATTGGAGCTTGTGGCCGTGCGGCGCACCTCCTGATTATTCACCGCAAAATGCTTTACGCAGGCTGCCACGCCATTATCCTGCACACCCTGCACATATGGGACAACCAGCTCGCCGGCAAGGTAGGGATCCTCACCCATATACTCGAAGGTTCGGCCGTTGAGGGGCGTCCGGCCCATATTTATGCCCGGGCCAAGCAGTATGTCCTTTTTCCTGTAACGGGCCTCGGCGCCGATACATTCACCATACAGATGCGACAGATCCCTGTCCCACGTTGCGGCAAGATTCACAAGCGCAGGAAAAGCCGTGCAGGAATCGTTGGTCCAGCCGGCCTGGTCCCACTCGTCCCATAAAACTTCCGGACGAATGCCGTGAGGGCCGTCCGTGTGCCATAACTCAGGAATACCCAGACGCGGAACACCGGCGCTTGAAAACTTTGACTGGGCGTGCGTAAGTGCTACTTTCTCCTCCAGAGTCATTCTGGAAAGAGCATCCTCCACCCTTTCCTCCAGAGGCTTGGAATGGTCAAGATAGACTGGCTTGTCGGAAGGCCTTGCACAGCCTAAAATCAGCAGACACAACAACGCAGGGGCAAAAAATCTATTCATAACTGATACAGTATATTCCATTTGATGGTTTCTCCGGGATTGGCCGATAAACGGTTGTACGGCTCAAGGCATGCGATGCGATGATTGGCCCAGAGGACCGTATGTGTAACGGGAATATCCCCCGTAATGTGCACGGACAGAGGGCCTTCCTTTAAAATCATATCATAAGGCATACCTTCCTCATCGACCTTGTGGATATTTCCGGTAAACACCGACTCTCCCTTTTCCAGCCTTCTGGAGAAGCGGATTCCGGAATCAGTAAACCCAACGGAGTCGTACTGCGCCCGCCAGTCGCCGCATGGTTTTAAAGGAAAGTCTATAAGTCGCGAAGGGCCGGTTTCAAGCTTTCCCATGGTAAAGAAATTATGGTTGTAAACGGTTCCTTCCCAGAGGATGAACGAGGTAAGGGAATGCCTGATTTCGAAGGCTCTGTCGCTCAGTACCCGCACCTCCTTGGTATAATCGTAATAGCCTTCCAGGATATGCCGATAAGTATTTCCAGACACCTCCCACCGGCCTTCATCGGCCACTTTATACAACTTGAACCTGTCGTACGGCTGCCCGTCCGGCTCCAGAAGGCCCACGCCTGGCTTTAGCCAGTATCGGCCCAGATCCATCATGGAAAATTCCTCCGCCGGACCTTGGACGGCATCGTGCATGAAAGGGGAATAATTCTCGAACCAGGGCGCGCACAACTCCACTCCATTATGAACCAGCGACTCAAAAATCCCGCTCCTGTCGAAGCGGGTGCCGCGGTAAAAGCCATCTGCCGGCAAATGAAGTTGCAGTCTCATCACCTCACAAAATTACAAAATAATAATTGGAGATTGCAAAATTTTTTCTACTTTTGTACCACAGTGCACCACAGATACCGGTGCGGGTCCGCTATGAAAGCTAAAACCAATTGGTACAAATGGGAGGTTCTGGCCCTTTTGTGGGTTGCATATCTCCTTAACCAGGGAGACCGCCAGGTCTTCAATTCAGTGCTGCCTTTAATCAGGGACAGTCTTGGGCTCACGGATTCGTCCGTAAGCCTTATTGCGGTGTTCTTCAACCTGTTCTATGCCGCTATGGTTCCTATTGGCGGATGGTTCGGAGACCGCTTTAGCCGCAAATGGGTTTGCACGCTCAGTATCCTTTTCTGGAGCGTCGCAACCATGCTCACAGGGCTTGCCAACGGCGTTTTACTGCTAATTCTCACCAGGAGTATAGCAACAGGCGGCGGAGAAGCATTCTTTGGCCCGGCCAACTATTCCCTGCTCGGCCAGTACCACACGGACACCCGCGCGAGGGCCATGTCCATTCACCAGACCTCATACTATGTGGGCGTAATCCTTGCCGGCTGGTTGGCCGGTTACATAGGCGACCACCTTGGCTGGCAGTACGCCTTCTACATCTTTGGCGGCGCCGGCGT
>JAGCWB010000042.1 GCA_017962065.1 Bacteroidales bacterium | reverse complement strand
TAGCCTTATCAACCCTTACAGCTACAACAACCTGCAGTTCAAGAATCCCCGTCACCGTGTATTCCTTGACGCAGGTGCCCATCTCAACATCAATGGCTTCTCCTTGTCCATCAAGGAACGCTTCCAGATGACGCACCGCACCGGCTCCTTCAATGAGTTCCAGACCCCCCGTAACAAAATGGAGCTGAAATCCCGCATAGGTGTGGAGTATAAGGGCTGGACTTATTTTGAACCCGGCGTGTTCTTCGAGGTGCGTACCGCCTTCAACGACCCCTGGGGAGAAGTGGACGGAGCCATGCACTACAAGGAAGACGGTACTACGTACTACAACTATACGCACACCGGCTATACGCACGTGTACAACAACCGCTACCGTGCCATCTTCCGCACAGACATCAAACTGAGCCGCCACCACGTCCTGCAGCCCTACGCCCTCGTAGACTACATCACAGACTATGAGATAGACACCAACAGCGAGGGCACGCGCCTCTTCAAGGCCGAATACAACGACCACTTCAAGATTAGCATAGGCCTCAGCTACACCTTCAAGTTCTAAGAGATATGGATATCAGAATAGGTAACGGATACGACGTTCACGCCCTGGCTCCCGGCCTTCCCATGTGGCTGGGCGGCGTGCAGATTCCCTCAGAAACCGGCTTTGTGGCCCACTCGGACGGAGATGTAGCCATCCACGCCCTGTGCGATGCCTTGCTGGGCTGCCTGGCCCTGGGAGACATCGGCCATCTTTTCCCCGACACGTCGGACGAGTGGAAAGGCGTAGACAGCAAGCTGCTGCTGGCCAAAGTAGTGGATCTGGTGCATCAGCACGGCTATCAGGTGGGTAATGTAGACATCACCATTGCCCTGCAGAAACCCAAACTGGCGCCTCACATCAACACCATGCGCGCCACGCTGGCTCCCATCCTGGGCGTTTCGGAAGACCGGGTGTCCGTCAAGGCCACCACCACCGAAAAGCTGGGCTTTGTGGGACGGTGTGAAGGCTGCGAAGTCTGGGCCACGGCGCTGATTGTCGCACAGCCTGGCAGATAACCCCCTGACTATCTGTATATTAACTAAAGAGACGGGTACCGGTTGGGTATCCGTCTCTTTATTTATCTCTTTGAATAAGAGTCGCTTAAATGCCAGGGATTAGTCTCCGAGGACTTTCTTCACCGTGGCGGCCAGCTCGTCGTAAAGGGCGTCCGTCTTTTCCAACAGTTCTTTGCGGATGCTGGTGAAGCAAACCTTGGGTTTTTCAGCTCCGGCGCTCTTGACTACCTTCTCACGGAGATCGTTGTAAACGTCTACGGCCTTGTCAATGAGGTTGGTGATGTCGTCGGCCTGCTTGCCGGGAGGGGTATTGAGGAACAGGGTGCATTCGTCAATGAACGAACCCACTACATACTCAATGTCTTTCTTGATATCACGAAGATTCATACGTGCGATGTTTTAAATGATTCGGTCGCAAAGATACGAAAAAAAACAATCCCGTCCACAAAACGTAATGAAATACTTAAATCTTACTCTCCTTCCATTCTGAAGGGGGCTTGCCGGTGACCTGCCTGAAGGTGCGGAAGAAGTTGGCTTCGTTGGAGAAGCCGGTCAGGCTGATCATCATCAAACGAATTGTTTCATACGAGCTTTTCTTATAACACCTGAACAGGATATCGATCAAATTTATAGGTCGCTAAAAGGCAACTCCAGTAGATGTCGTTCCCTTTTCCATCTTTCACTTTGTTTAAGGCAAAGCACTGGCCATTTTTGTCGAAATAGCAATAATACTTACCGTTATACTGATAGATGTCTATTCCCTTGAACCGATCTACTTTAGTACAAGCGCTGGGATCAACACCTTTATATTCGTATTGATAACATCTCCATTTCAGAACTGTTTTACCACCCTCGCTATCTTTGCTCAATAGTTCCGAGAAACTAGAATCGGGCGTTGGCCTTTCGGTATCACTGTAGTCCTGAGGAAGAAGAAAATTTGTTTGATCGGTAGTATAACGAACATAAATCTCGTGTTTAAGGAGCAACGTACCATCCAAATAATAGGCATCGGAAGGCGTTATGGTTCCAACTTTTACATCTTTTTCACTCGTATAGATTACTTGTTCTATTTTGATAAGTTTTGCCCAATATGGAGTGCCTTCCGCTTCTACATCACCGTCACCGTCTACTCTAACGCATGAAGTCAGCAACCCGCTCATCCCGAGCAGCGCTACTGATAGAAATAACAATTTTCGCATAACTTTCTTTTTTTTAGGCAAGTTAGCAGAAAAGCGCCGCAAACCGGGTTGCGGATTCAAGAAATAGATACGGGGGCAACTTGCAATTCCTTAAATCTTGCCCTCCTTCCACTCTGAAGGGGTCACGCCGGTGATCTGCTTGAAGGTGCGGAAGAAGTTTGCTTCGTTGGAGAAGCCGGCCTCTTCTGCGATGTCGGAAAGGAGCTTTTCGGGCTCGCGGCGCATCAGGTTCTGGGCGTAGGCCACGCGGTAGCGGGCAATGAAGGTGGGGAAGGAGACGCCCATCTGGCTGTTGAGGCAGGCCGGGATATAGGTGGAGTTCGTGCCGAGTTCGGAGGCTATGTCGCCGATGCGGAGGTCCTTGCGGCGGAAGAACTGCTTTTCCTCCACCAGGGTGGTGATGCGGGAAAGAAGGTCGGGCGCCGGGGCGGGCTGCGCCTCGGGTTCCGAAGATTCCCGTTTCCTGCGGGCCAGGAAAGCGCCGAGCCAGACTAGCGCGAGGGCTACGAGAGCCCCTGTCAGGAGCCCCCAGCGGTAAGCGGCTTTTGATTTCCGCACACCTTGCGTATGGAAGACCATCGCCGAAGCCGTGGCTTAGAAATAGCTGCCGTTGGTGCCGCCGGCAATCAGGAAGCGGCCCTCCGGAAGCATCAGGCACGCGGGGTTCGCAGGCAGGTCTTCGACGGGATCGCTGTAATACAGGGCCCATTCTGCGGACTCCCCGCGAAGGAGCGCTCCGTATGAAATGCCGGCCAGGTACTGCCGTCCGCCGTGCCCGGGGTCAAAGCTCCAGATCCACGCGGTTTCGGTGGCCGGATCCACCTGTAGGTCCTCCCACCAGGAGATGGGGCCGCCCGGTCCTTCTTGTGGCAGCTGCTGCGGCCAGTTCACCAGGGAGAAACGCTCGCCTTCCACCAGCACAAAGGCCCT
>JAGCWB010000041.1 GCA_017962065.1 Bacteroidales bacterium | reverse complement strand
CCAAGCACCAGGCCAACGATAAGGGTCCACATACCAGCCTTTGGCGAGGTCTTCTTCCAACTGATACCCATCAGGAACACGGATGCGATAGCCGGGGCCAGCAGGCTCTGGATACTCTGGATATAGTCGTACAGGCTCTTGCCCATGGCCTGGATTACAAAGATCCAAAGCACGCCAAGCACCACAACTACCACGGTGGCGATACGGCCGATGCGAACAAGTTTCTTCTCGTCGGTCTCGGGATGCTTACGCTTGTAAATGTCAATGGTATAGAGCATGGCCGATGAGTTGTACAGGGAAGCCAGGGAGCTCATGAGGGCTGCCAGGATACCGCAGATCACAACGCCTTTGAGGCCAACGGGCAGAAGGGTGTTCACCAGCATGGGGAAGGCGATATCCGGGTTGGCTACAGTTCCGTCGGCCTGAAGGCCAAGGGCAACTGCCAGGTTCTGGCCGATAGCGGAGTCCGGAGTCTTGGTGAGAGCGTAGGCAATCATGCCGGGGATGAGGAACAGGAACACGGGGAGGAGCTTGAGGTAAGCGCCGAAGATGGTGCCCCTGCGGGCTTCCTTCTGGTCTTTACCGGAAAGTACGCGCTGTACGATGAACTGGTCTGTACACCAGTACCAGAAGCCGATGATGGCGCTGCCGAAGAGGGCTCCGTACCACGGGAATTTGGGATCCTTGCCGCTGCGCATGAGGTCTGTCATGGTGTCGCCGTACTCGTTTACGGGCTGGGCGTTGCAAATATCCATCATAGCGTTCCAGCCACCCAGTTCCTTAAGGCCTAGGTAAAGGATTACGAGCGAGCCAACAAGAAGGATTGGCGTCTGGAGCACTGAGGTTTTAAGCACGCTCTCCATACCGCCGATAACGGTGTAAATAGCGGTGATGATAACCAGAGCCAGTGCTGCAACCCAGAAGTTGATGCCCAGGAGGGTGTTCAGGGCCAGGCCGCCGGCCAGAACCGTTACGGAAACCTTGGTGAGCACATAGCTGGCCAGAGACAGCCAGGTGAGGATGCCGCGGCTTTCCTTGTTATAACGTTTTTCCAGGAATTCGGGCATGGTGTAAACCATACTGCGCTCGTAGAACGGAACGAACACCCAGCCAAGGATGAGGATCATCCAGCCCTGGATTTCCCAGTGTGCCTGAGCCATACCGGCCGATGCGCCGGTTCCGGCAAGGCCGATCAGGTGTTCCGAGCCAATGTTTGAGGCGAAGATGGAAGCGCCAATGGCAATCCAGGTTGCCGTGCGGCCGCTGAGGAAATAGTCGCCCGAAGTTTCTTTCTTTTTACGTGATACATCCCACACGATCCAGATCATTGCCACAAAGAACAGGGCAATAACAATCCAGTCCCAGGATGCCAGCGAAATGCGGTTAAGGTCCGCTGCTGCCAGGAGAAGAGAGTTGCTTGACATAGTAATTTTATAGAATGTTAATAGTTTTAGCAATGTGGTTCACAAAAATACGAAATAATTCCGTGCGCGCGTTATAAAAATCGTCCAAAAAAGGTGGAAAAATGTCCATCGGCAAGGATACTCCGGGAAAAGTCTTTATCTTTGGATTGTTATGAAAAAACTGCCTGTCCTCCTTTTTGTAGCCCTGGCTATAAGCTGTTCTGAGCCCTCCGTTACCATTCCTGATCCTGTATGCCCGGAGGGCGGATTTATTGCCACTAATCCTATGACTTACACGGATATTCCTGACAATGACGTGATTAGGGTTGGAGACGACTACTATATGGTTAGCACAACCATGTACTTCTGTCCTGGAGCTCCCATAATGCATTCGCGAGACCTTGTACACTGGCGTATCGTTAGTTATATATATGATTTGCTGGAGGACGACGATGTTTACAGCCTTCGCGGTGGCAAGGATGCTTATGGCGCCGGCCAATGGGCAACGTCGCTCCGTTATTCCGACGGCGTTTATTATGCGCTTTTTGTCGCCAACGACCAGAAGAAGAGTTATATGTATCGCACCCGGGACCTGGTGAACGGCCCCTGGGAGCGGACGGTGTTTGAAGACTATTTTTTTCACGACCCTTCGCTGTTGTTTGACGATGGCCGTCTATGGGTTGTATATGGTAACGGGGACCTTAAACTTGCAGAGCTTTCCCCGGACGGATCCAGAGTAATATCGGAGCCCCGCGTAATACTCAACGCCCCACGCCGTGGTATGGGCCTGAGGGCCGAGGGTGCGCACTTTTACAAAATAGGGGAGTACTACTATATCATAGAGATTGACTGGCCTAAGCGTGGTATCCGTCAGGTCACCTGCTGGAGAAGCAAGTCTGTGGACGGGCCGTATGAGAGCAAAGAGGTTTTGCGCGGTACCCTTGATGGCCGATCCCGCGACGGCATTGCCCAGGGTCCCATCGTGGATACTCCCGCCGGGGACTGGTATGCCATTCAGTTCCAGGATCATGGCGCAGTGGGACGCATTCCCACTCTGCAGCCGGTAAGCTGGGAGGACGGGTGGCCCGTTATGGGTTATAAAGGCGTTCCCATGCAAAAGGTGGCGGTAACGCTGCCGGAAGACACTGCAGGGGATTATGTGTGGAGTTCCGATGATTTCTCTTCCGACAAACTTGCCCTTGTCTGGCAGTGGAACCACCGGGACCCCGGGGACTGGTCGCTCACCGAACGCCCCGGGTGGCTGCGGCTGCGCTCTCACGGCCAGGATACCCTCTCCAGGGCACTCGGCACCCTTACCCAGCGCACTGTGGGGCCTCGCTGCATCAGTGAAGTGCTTATGGATCCTTCCGGCCTCCAGCCCGGATCCGAAGCCGGTATATGCGCCTTCCAGAGCAACAGCGCCCGCATCGGTGTTTCTGTTTCTCAGGACGGTTTCCGCCACATCGTGATCCGTGAAGGTGAAAAAGAAGTTTACCGCCAGCCCTTGGACAGTCCTCTGGTGCGGCTCCTTATCAAATACGTCTTTACCCCTGTTGAAGATGGCGACCAGACCGATACCGCCCGGTTTTTCTGGAGCGAATGCAGTTCTGCCGATGATGGTGGCGGTTTTGATGCTGGCTGTGCTTATGAGGTCGCTGGCGTCTCTGAGGCCGCTGGCGCCTGGAGCACCAAGCCCTCCTACTGTCTTCAGATGACATACACCCTGGACTACTTTACCGGCTATCGCACCGGCCTCTACTGCTTGGGCGCCCCCAGTCACGCCGATTTCGACTACTTCCACCAACAGGTGTACTAAGTTCACGATTTCGCCTCCATTCCCCCATCCAGCAACGCGTCATCCCGCATTTTTGGCCGTTTTTGCGGTTTCGCACGTCGTCGTGACCTGCCATCCCGCATTTTCGGCCCTTTTTGCGGGATGGGACGTCGCAGCGCCGTGCAATGGCCGCGCTAAAGCACGGTGATGGGGGTTCTGTGGCCGAAAGTGTGCTTTACCCGGTGTCATGGTGGTGCGCTAAAGCACGGTGATGGGGGTCCTGTGGCCGAAAGTGTGCTTTACCCGACCCAAAGAAATGCGCAGTAGCCTACACCCATCAGGAGGCACAGGAGAAAGGTGGAGATTACAAGAAGCGGCAGGGCGGGGTCCAGGGCGCGATCACTGCGGGTCCATACCATATACATGTGCCGGCAGTACAATGGCAGGGTAACAACCCACAGCCAGTGCCACCAGGAGGGCCAGCACAGAAGGCAGTATGCAATCATACACGTCCAGCCAAGGACAATAAGCGCCGTCTGATAAATGCGTGCACGCTTTTCTCCCAGTTTAATTGCAACGGTCACGCGGTTGGCGGCATCGGTTTTCATGTCGCGGATGTTGTTCACGTTAAGAACACCCACACTGAAAAAGCCCACGCCGGAGGCCGGAAGCAGCAGTTTCCAGTGAAGACCCAAGCCGCGGGTGCATACAAAATATGCTCCCAGCACCGCTACAAGGCCGAAAAACAAAAATACATAAATGTCTCCTTTAGCCCTGTAACCATAAGGGTTATGTCCCAGTGTGTACTTCATTGCGCCTGCAATTGCGGCGGCGCCAAGCATCAGAACCATAATTGGAGTAAGCTCCAGCAGTGTTCCAAAAGCTTTCCACGTCATCGCTGTTCCGCACACTATGCACAGTCCCACAAAGATGCCGATGAGCAGTTTCATATCGGCAACGGTCATACCTCCACCGTTAAGCCCGTACTGAGGGCCCTGACGATCGGCCGTATCCGTGCCGCGGAGCACGTCGCCCAGCTCGTTGGAAAGGTTGGACAGTATCTGTAAGCAAATGGTTGTCAGCACTATAAGTACAGCTACCCAGGGGTCAACCTTCCAGTCGGCCACCGCCAGGAGTATTCCCAGCAGCACACCGCCGGCCGATAAAGGCAGCGTTCGTAGGCGCATAGATTGAATTGCAGCTTTTGGGGTCATGGCTTAGTCCAGCTTGAGCACGGCCATGAAGGCGCTTTGGGGGACTTGGACGGTGCCTATCTGGCGCATGCGCTTTTTGCCTTCCTTCTGCTTTTCCAGGAGTTTACGCTTACGGGTTACGTCGCCGCCGTAGCACTTGGCGGTTACGTCCTTGCGCACCTGGCGTACGGTTTCGCGGGCGATGATTTTTGCGCCGATAGCCGCCTGCACGGCAATGTCAAACTGCTGGCGGGGAATCAGGTCTTTTAGTTTGAGGCAAATCTTTCGGCCGAAATCGTAGGCGTGGTCTTCGTGGATGAGGGTGCTAAGAGCATCGGCCGGGTCACCGTTAAGAAGAATATCCAGTTTGACCAGGCGGGCCGGGCGGAAGTCAGTGACGTGATAGTCGAAAGAGGCATAGCCCTTTGAGATGGACTTGAGCTTATCGTAAAAGTCAAAGACCACCTCTGAAAGCGGCAGGTCGTAATTGAGTTCCACGCGGTCTGTGGTAATATAATGCTGGCCGATGAGGGTGCCGCGCTTGTCCATGCACAGTTTCATGATGGGGCCGTAGAAATCGGCCTTGGTGATTATCTGGGCGCGGATGTAGGGTTCCTCGATATGGTCGATTACGCTGGGCGAAGGCAGGCCGGAAGGATTATGGACATCAAGCACTTCGCCTTTGGTGGTGTACACTTTGTATGACACGTTGGGCACTGTGGTGATTACGTCCATGTTGAATTCGCGGAAAAGGCGCTCCTGTACTATTTCAAGGTGCAGAAGGCCCAGGAAGCCGCAGCGGAAGCCGAAGCCCAGGGCCAGGGAGCTCTCAGGCTCGTAGGTGAAGGAAGCGTCGTTAAGCTGGAATTTTTCCAGGGTGGCGCGCAGTTCCTCGAACTTGGAGGCATCTACCGGATACAGGCCGGCGAAGACCATCGGCTTAACTTCTTCGAAACCCGCAATTGCTTCTGAGCAAGGTGTTTCCACGTGAGTGATGGTGTCGCCAACCTTTACTTCCACGGCGGCTTTGATGCCGGTGATTATGTAGCCTACGTCGCCGGCTTTTACTTCTCCGGTGGGGTTAAGCTTGAGCTTGAGGTTACCAACTTCTTCGGCCTCGTACTCGTTGCCGGTGGAGAAGAATTTCACTTTATCGCCGGTGCGGAGCGTGCCGTTGACCACCTTGAAATATGCTATGATGCCGCGGAACTGGTTGAAGACAGAGTCAAAAATCAGGGCCTGCAAAGGGGCCTGAGGGTCACCTTTAGGCGCCGGAATCTTATCCACGATTGCATCCAGCACAGCCTGCACGCCTTCGCCGGTACGGGCCGATACCCTTAGAACTTCCTCCGGGGCGCAGCCCAGAAGGTCGCACACCTGGTCCGTAACAACTTCCGGCTGGGCACTGTCCATGTCAATCTTGTTAAGCACCGGAATAATCTCCAGTCCGTGGTCGATTGCCTGATAAAGATTGGAAATTGTCTGGGCCTGAATGCCTTGAGATGCATCCACAACCAATAAAGCGCCTTCGCAGGAAGCGATGCTGCGGGACACTTCATAGGAAAAATCCACGTGACCGGGAGTGTCAATGAGGTTGAGCCTGTAGGTTTCCCCGCCGCGATGGTAGTCCATCTGGATAGCGTGGCTCTTGATTGTGATACCCTTTTCCCGTTCCAGATCCATGTCGTCCAGCACCTGTGCCTCCATTTCCCTTTCACTAAGTGTTTGAGTAAGCTCCAGGAGCCTGTCGGCCAGCGTGGACTTGCCGTGGTCTATATGTGCAATAATGCAAAAGTTGCGGATATTCTTCATAGCCTGCAAAGATAGTGATTTTCGCGATATTAAGCGAACGCTTTCCCGTAATTCATTTTCAGACGTGGTTGGATTATCACCGTGGCTAAAGCACACTTTCGGCCTCCTGACCCTGGTCACTGTGCTTTAGTGGCCCTCCGTGCCCCCGCCTAAAGCACACTTTGTGCATTCTGAACCCGGTCACTGTGCTTTAGTGTCCACTACATAAATGTACAGTCGGCCAAGCTGGCGGCTAACCAGCTGTGTATCAGCAACTTCCTATATAACCCTCGTTCGTTTTTTGAACGATGATTATGCGGAAAGGTGTTGATTATCAGGGGATTAACTGCCAGTGGTTTTATGGTGTGGATAGAGTGGCATAGGGTATCTGGCAGCGGGGCGAGCACAGCCACCGCGCGAAAGCAGGCGCGGTGGCTTTTGGTGGATGGAAGGCACCAGCGGCCCACGCAACCAGGTGGGCCGCTTACAGGACGGACGGGCCCCGGGCACCGTGAAAGGGCCCAGTGCCCGCCCGCCTGTTGCCAACCCCGAATGGAAAAGCACAGCTCCCCGGCCCTGCTCGCCTAATTGCTCGCAGCGCTCCCGCTGTGAAAATTTGGCAGTCCGGGTGCAAAAATGGGCTCTGGTGCACTTGGGGCGGGATGAAACGAGTGGTCCAGGTGCAAAAATGGGCTCTGGTGCACTTGGGGCAGGGTGAAACGAGTGACCCAGGTGCAAAAACGGGCTTTGGTGCACTTGGGTATGGGGAGGGATGGGATGCTCCGGAGTGAATTGGCGAAAAAGGGTTTGTGTGGCGTGAGCACCTTTTTCGACATCTGAACGGAGGAGCACCCATCCACACCCACCATAAACCCCCAAGCCTATCCCGAAGGTCCAGCCGTTGGACCCTCAGCATCGTTTTTGCCACAAAAGTGAACTCGAAGGTCCATCGACTGGACCCTCAACATCGTTTTTGCCACAAAAGTGAACTCCAAGGTCCATCGACTGGACCCTCAGCATCACTGAGCCGTAAAGCGACGGCGCAACCCGCAAAAACAGCCGAAAATGCGGGATGCCAGGTCATACCGACGTGCGAACCCGCAAAAACAGCCGAAAATGCGGGATGCGGCGTTGAGGGAGTTGGTGCGGCGGTGAAAAAACATGGCAGGCACACAAAAAGGAGCGTTTTTGTGCGGCTCGAAACAAATTCGGAGGCGAACTATTTCTCCAGCCAGTGGAGGAAGTCGTCTACTCGGGCGCGGGAGACGGTGAAGTCGGTGGCGGCGAGGATGCCGCGGCGGACGGTGATGCGAAGACGGCCGCCCATGAGTTTGGACACGCTGTCAATTGCCTGCTCGGAGATGATGCAGCTGCGGGAGATGCGGAAAAAGCAAGCGGGATCCAAAATCAGCACAATAGCGTCCAGAGATTCGTCCAGCACGTATGAAGAGCCGGCCAAAGTCACAATGTAAGAGTTCTTGTCCTCGGAGTAAAAATACGCAATATCGGCCGTGCGTACGGGCACAATGCGGTCGTTAAGCTTTATGAGGAACTTCTCCTTGCGGGCCATGTTGATCATGTTGCGCACTGCGTCGCTGGCGGGTTTTTTGGCCTCGCCGGCTTCTACGCGGGCTATTGCGCGCTGAAGATCGGCCAGATTGATGGGCTTTAGCAAATAGTCCACTGCATTTACCTCGAAGGCGTGAACGGCATACTGGTCGTACGCGGTGGTCATGACAACAGGGGAGGGAACATCCATCTGGGTGAAGATGTCGAAGCTGGTGCCGTCGCTTAGCTCCACGTCCATGAAAATCACGTCCGGGGCTTCGTGCGAGCCAAGCCATTCCAACGAATCCTTGACAGAACCAACGGCTCCAACTACTTCTACGGAAGGGAAGTTGTCCGACAACAAGTGTGTCATGTGGCCCCTGGCGAGGGGTTCGTCTTCTATGATAAGTGCTTTCATATGTGGCAGTTAATTACGCTGCAAAGGTACGAAAAAATCTTCGGATTCCGGGAGTATCGGGATGGTGACGGAAAATGTATCGGCCGTCTCAATTACCGTAATCTCGGCCCCGGCAATATCGCGGTACTGGTTACGGATATACTGCAGGCCGATACCGGTACTTCGCACCGGCGCCACCTTGGGAATGCGGTTATTGCTGAGGGTAAGGGAGGAACCGTCCGTAGAGGCTGTAAGAGTCAAAGGTTTTTAGGCCGATAAGGTATTGTGCTTGATGGCGTTCTATACCAGCAGCTGCAGAGTGCACGGAACGATGAAGCCGGACGGTGAATCGCCCACCAGATCCTTGAAAATAAGCCCGTCCGGAAAACGTATCTGCATAAGTTTGCGGTAGGTGCGGGCAAATTCGATTTCCTCGGCCAGGGGAACCAGCCGCTTGCCTTCCTGGTTCATCAGATAGCGGTACATGGTAGCCATTTTTTGTATGTATTCGCTGGCTTCCTCCCTGGTTCCGTCGTGTACAATAGAGTCAAGCACGTTAAGGCTGTTGAACAAGAAATGCGGGTTCACCTGATGCTTCAGAGTCATATAGCGGAATTCGGCCTGATGGCGCCGGGTTCTCTGTGCCGATGCCTCCCGCTGCATCATAAGCGCAAAGTTCACCATGAATATAAGGGAGACGACCGCGGTCAGAACCAGCACCAGCATGGCTCCGGAGTTGTCCAGCAGGGAACTGCCGGCAAAACTGAAGTTGATGTAAATGCGGATGCCGAAGACAAGGGCGATTGCCGCGACCAGCCAGCCTGCATTTTTGTACCACGATTGCTCACGTTCGTATCCGGCGGCTCCGCCCGGGGATACCCTGTGGGCAAATATGTACAGCGACCAGCCCAGGACCTCTGTTACAAGGAAAGTTGACAGGGAGTGCTGCCACACTGGCGCAAGAGTGTCCACAAGCAAATGCGCTCCCAAGGTTCCGAGTACGAATCCTATGATATTCACCAGGATAAGTGCGGTGACTGTAATCTCTACGGTAAGGTCCTCCCTGAAGCACAGGATGGTGGCCAGGGTCATGGTAAGAGCGGTGAGGAAAAGGCCGTCCTGGATGCCAGCCGATGTACATATGGCCGTAACGGCAACGTGCAGAAGCGCGAAGCCGTGGATGATCCAGGATGTTTCCTTATTTGGCATACGGCAAAATTACACAATTATTCCGTTCGTCGCAAAAAAATATCCATTCGTAAGTCTAGTTGCCACAATGCCGGTCGCTTTACCTTAATTAATAATATATTTGCGGTTGTTGCAGCAAAATGCAGCCTAAAACTAATGCCAACTATGTCAAACAAACGTGATTTGACGTTCCGTCAGCTCGTAGATTTAAGCTTCGGCTTCCTTGGCGTGCAAATAGCCTATGCTTTGCAAAGCGCCAACATCAGCCGTATCTTCGCCACATTGGGGGCCGATCCTCACCAGCTTAGCTTCTTCTGGATCCTTCCTCCTCTGATGGGAATGATAGTGCAGCCCCTCATCGGCAAGTACAGTGACCGTACCTGGTGCAGTATGGGCCGTCGCAAGCCTTATCTGCTGGTGGGCGCCCTCATCGCCGTGCTGGTGATGATTTTCCTCCCCAACGCGGGCAGCCTGCACTTCGGAGCCAAGCTGTTCCTGGGCCTCAACATGGCCATGTGGTTCGGCCTGTTCTCCCTCATTTTCCTGGATACCAGCATCAATATCGCCATGCAGCCGTTCAAGATGATGGTGGGTGATATGGTTAACGAAAAGCAGAAAACCCAGGCCTACAGCATCCAGAGCTTCCTTTGCAACGCAGGTTCGCTCATCGGCTATCTTTTCCCCATCTTCTTTACGTGGATCGGAATAGCCAATACCGCCCCAAAGGGAGTTGTGCCCGACAGCGTTATCTGGAGCTTCTACTGCGGTGCCGCCATACTTATCCTGTGCGTGCTCTACACCTTCCTCCGCGTGAAGGAAATGCCGCCCCAGGAGTATGCCGAGTTCCATGGCATCGAGATGGCCGAT
>JAGCWB010000010.1 GCA_017962065.1 Bacteroidales bacterium | reverse complement strand
TAACAACGGCCTGTGGGACGGCAAGCGCATCGTGAGCGAGGAGTGGGAGCACAGGACCACCGATTATTATCCTAAATCTTGCTACCATTACAGTTGGTATGACGTGCGGTATGAAGGTTTTAAAACGGGAGAACACCCTGGTTACTACGCCTACGGCATTGCAGCGCAAACTCTATATGTCAATCCGCACAAAAACCTGGTCATCGTCAGGATAGGGCGGCACAACAACGGCCGGTGCTTTGTCCCGGACGTGTTTGAGCAGCTAAGCAATGTTTGGCCATAGGGGAATCTTGGCAGAGGCATTATAATTGCAGGCTCATGACCCATATGAAGAACCGCACTATCATACTGTCTCTCTTTTTGTTGCTGCCTCTTGTTCCGGCTATGGCCCAGGAGCAGAAGGAGGAACAGGTTCTTATCTGCTATCAAGAAAAGAAGCCCAGCTTCAATGGAGGTGATGCCAATACATTTTCAAAATGGGTCAACGAACATAAACAATACCCGGAAGAAGCAAAGGAAGCTGGGATTCAAGGGCGTGTTTATACTCAATTCACCATCACGAAAGAGGGAAAACTCACCAACGTGAAGCTTCTCAAGGGCGTTCACCCTCTTCTTGACGAAGAAGCCATCCGGGTGATAGAATCGGCCCCGCAGAACTGGAAGTCAGGCGAGAATTACAAAGGGGAGCCAATTGACGTAACGTATACTTTTCCGGTATTATTCTCTCTCCCCAAAGAATAGATGCTCATTGCCACCTAGCGGAAGGTCCTAATGCGCTTCGCGGTCCAAAGTTTGGACCGCCAGGTGCACTCCTGTCAAAAACATTAACGCCTTCAGCCACTTGTCATTTCGGCAAGATTGATTTTTTTTGTATCCCGGTTTTGAAATAATCCGGGCCATGGAAACAAAATATGTGTTTGTTACGGGAGGGGTTGCTCCCTCATCGGTCAAGGCGGAGGATGTGATCCACGTGAACAAGGTGGAAGACATACATCTCACGGCCGGTAAGAGCTTTGACACGGCCCCCGTTTCCCTGACAATCAAGGCCGATGGCAAGGTCGAAACCGGCGGCAAAGTTTACACCGCTGCGCAGTTGAAGGACATAATAAAGCCGCACGAGGCCGGCCAGCCGCAGACGACCGTCCAGATCATTGCTGCTGACGATGTCCCCATGGGCGCCATCAACGACGTAAAGGACGAGCTCCGCAAGCTTGGTTCGCTGAAGATCCGCTACTCTTCCCCCGCTGGTCCGGAAGGAACAACCCGATATATGCCTCCGTTCCCTACAAGCAAGAAAGCAAACAACTCTGTGTATCCCGAGGAACTTCTTCCCGGGGTGGATAGGGAAAACATCTTTGTGGTTCGCATCAACTCCGCCGATAAGATCTTCTTCGGGAAACAACCCCTTCAGGACGATAACGAGATGCTCCGCGCCGGTGCGGACTTCCTCAAGGCGCGCGGAAAAAACGCCCGTTTCTACTTCCAGGCCGACCGCGGCACCAGCTACGGCGCCTATCGTCACATGCAGGAGCTCCTGATGCGTGTTTACGCCGAAGTCCGTAACGAAAATGCTCTGGAACAGTATGGCAAGCCCTTCTCCGACCTCACAGTTGAAGAAAAGAACCAAATCAACTACCAACTCCCCATCAGCATATCCGAAGCTGAATCCAAAAAATGAAAAAAGAGACCGGCCGGTCTCTTTTTTTGGTGCCCCAAGGGGGAATCGAACCCCCACGGTATTGCTACCACAGGATTTTGAGTCCAGCGCGTCTACCAATTCCGCCATCAGGGCTAATGGGACTGCAAATTTACGCTAAAAAGCGGAATCCGCAAAATTATTGCTCGTCAATGCCGGTGAAAGTGTCGAAGGAGTCAGCGAGCAGGTGGCTCTGCATTCGTTTACGGGCAAGTTTTATTGCCCAGAAGCAGCCAAGGAGAATCACGATTGTGACGGCGCCGCTTATCTCCGGCCTTACGGAGGCGGACATGGCAATGGTGTCGTAAAGCCCGTGGGCCAGCACCGGATACAGCCACATCTTGATTCCGGCAAGCGATGCGCGGTAGCGGTCAAAATGATTCAGGGAGTAGTAGTAGCCCATTATCACCGCAAAGGCAAAGTGGCCGGGAATGGCGGTAAGGGACCTGCCGATACCCGTCGTCACCCAGTCCGTCCCGGACGCAAACAGGTATTCGATATTCTCGAAGGCTGCAAAGCCCATACCCACGCAGACTGCGTACACAATGCCGTCCATCCTCTCGTCAAAGTCCGGGCATTTGCGGAGGGACAGCCACAGCAGGAACAGTTTTGCCGTTTCCTCCGGTATGGCGGCGCCGAAGAATGCCGTCCGGAAGGCATCTCCAATGGATGCGAACTCGTGGGTGAAAAGCCCCAGCTTCATGCTGGGTATGGAGATGAGGAACGATGCAAACACGGACATCCACCCGTAGAAAAACGCCTTGACCAGATTCCTTACGGGCTCTCTCTGCAACTTATCCTGCTGATAAGTATAGTAAATAAGGATAATGGCGGGAAGAACCGCCAGTGCTATTACGTGGAACATGCTGCAAAAATACAGATTTTTAACTTATCTTTGTAATCTATGATAAAGGAATTGCGCCATATTGCCGATATCTCCGCCCTCCTGCAGGGGGAGAAGGAAGTGTTTGTGGTAGGTGACCGCAACGTGGAATGGGTTGCCTGGGAAGCGGGAACATTTGTGGGGGCTGTGTCCATAGACACGTCGGAGTCCCTTAAGACCATGGGTACCGTAATGGAAATATGCAAGTGGCTCCTCTCGAACAACGCCACCAGAGATGCGCTTCTTCTGGCCGTGGGCGGAGGAATCACCACGGACCTGGCGGGTTTTGCGGCCGCAATCTACAAGCGCGGCATCCGCTATGCAAACGTGCCCACAACGCTTCTGGCGCAGGTGGACGCGGCAATAGGCGGCAAAACAGGCGTGAACTTCCTGGAATACAAGAATATGCTTGGTGCCTTCCGGATGCCGGAATTCACCGCCATCTGCCCCGAGGTCCTTAAAACCCTTCCGGACCGTCAGCTCCGCGCCGGCCTTGCAGAAATGCTCAAAACC
>JAGCWB010000040.1 GCA_017962065.1 Bacteroidales bacterium | reverse complement strand
GCTTCCCTCATGTGTGGAGAACGGCACGAGCTTCTTCCCGGAAAAATCGTTGTTCTCGAAGACCGTGTACAGGATCATGGGCCAGTCGCCCCACCAGACAGGAGCCCCGATGAAGACCGTGTCATACTGCGAAAGATCAGGAAGCTCCCCGGCATAAGCGGGTCTGGCCTTGTCATTCTGCTCCTGCTTGGCAACATCGGTCAGCTCTTTGTACGTCATGGGATAGTGGTCGTCCACCGGCAGCACTTCAAACAGGTCCGCGCCGGTCTTCTCCGCGATCATTTCGGCAACGATGGCAGTGTTTCCCTTGTCGATCACGCCCACTGTGTACTGCTCGCCTGTGCGGGAAAAGTATACGACCAGAGTACGTGTGCTGCTCGTTTCGGTCTCCTCGGATGCGTTCTCCGAAGGCTTTACCTTCGGTTCGCCCAACGGTTCCGGTTCCGTCGGTACCGCGCTTGTCTCGGAACCGGGTTCTGAAGGCTTCGTTGGTTCTTCCGAAACAGGTGCGGGAGTCTTCTCGTTTTTATCTTGAGGCGTGCTTCCGCAGGCTGCCGTCGAAAGCAGCAGCCCCAGTGTAAGCACCAGGCAAAAGAGTTTTTTGAAGTTCATCTTCATCAGAATCCTCCCGGTTCGCGATGGCCGTAGAATTTATGACAGTTCATATGACGGTCTCCAGGCCGCAAACTGAACGAGCTGCTCATCGGTGCGGTGGTAGTAGCGCACGCCCTTGTCCAGCTTTGCGATCTTTGCCATCTCTGCGTCGGTGAGCGCAAAGTCCAAGATATCCAGGTTATCCCGGATGTGGTCCACGTTGCGGCTGCCGGGGATCACGGCGAAGCCCATCTGGGTATGCCAGCGGAGGATGACCTGCGCCGGGGTCTTGCCGTACTTACTGCCCAGTTCCCTGAATACGGGTTCATTCTGGAGGGACTTGTCCCCGTGACCCAGGGGGTACCAGCTCATGAGCCTGATCCCGTACTTGTCCAGGATCCTGCGAAGCTCCGTCTGGGTGAAGTACGGATGCGCCTCCACCTGGATGAACTGCGGCGCGATCTCCCATTTGGTTTCCAGCTCTTCGATATATTTGCCCTCGAAGTTGGAAATGCCGATGGACTTTGCCTTGCCTTCTTTATACGCCTTTTCCAGCTGACGGTAGCCGGCCAGCCAGTTGCCCGCGGGCTGATGGATGTAGAGCAGATCCACATAGTCCACGCCCAGGCGCTCCAGAGTCTCGTCCACCGCGTTCTCGTTCTCATACTCGCTTGGCCAGAGCTTGGTAGACAGGAAGATCTCTTCCCGCTTGACGCCGCTGGCCTTCATGCCCCGGCCGACAGCACGCTCGTTGACGTAGGCGTTGGCGGTATCTACAAGAGAATAACCCATTTTCAGCGCTTCCCGGACGCTGTTCTCCGCGTCTGCCGGGGAGAGCATATAGGTGCCGATGCCCACGACCGGGCATTTGATTCCGTTATTCAGCTTCATGTATTCCATTATTATTTACCTCCTCAATAAGTCGATGCCTTGGAATCGGTGAATCTCCAGTCTCCGCCTTCTTTGCGTAAAGTGAAGTCGCCGCGCAGCCGCCAGCAGTTTTTTCTGCCGCCGTACACAGCGGCCAGTACGCGGCTCTTTCCGGTCAGCAATGCGCCGTCGGTGGTTATTGTGACCGCAATGCTGTCATGGTCTGCCGCATAATAGTTGAAGGTGCCTTCCATCAGTCCTTTTATAAACTCATCTTTAGACTGCCGGACACCGGTCATATGCGTAAGAACATAGTCGTCCGCCATGAGCTCACGCAATCCATCCGCGTCCTTTTCGATCATGCAGCGCCAATACCGATGATACAGATCCCGGATCGTTTCCTTTTCATCCATCATGTCTGACTTACAGCAGTCCGTTGGCGGAAAGCCATTTCTGCACACTTGCTTTTGCATTCGCCGCCTGGCTTCCGGTGATGGAAAGGCCCTTCTTTACATCTGCGCCGGGGCAGGTCTTTTTGATGTCCCGCTCGCTGCCGCCCATGCCGCTGCCCTCGTTGGTGCAGAGAGGAAGGATCGTCTTGCCGGTGAAATCGAAGGCCTCCAGGAAGGTGAATACCGCCATGGGCATCGTGCCCCAGTAGTTGGGATAGGCCAGAATGACGGTGTCATATTCGTCGATGCTTTCGGGCAGGGAGACCAGCTCCGGTCTGGCCTTCGCTCTCAGATCCTTCTTTGCTTCCTCGATGCAGGTCATGTACACCGGGGAATAGGGGTTCTTCATCTCGATCTTGAAGGTGTCGGTATCGATCAGTTCTTTCATCCCGTTTACAACGATCTCCGTGTTGCCGACCTTCACGTAGCGCATCGCGCCGCCGAAGTAATTCTCGTCCGCTCTGGAAAAATATGCAATCAGTGTTTTGGCCATGGTTGGTTCCTCCTGTTGTTCTGATTCAGTTGGGTGGTCGGTTCTTTTTCTGGCTTTATTTTACCAAGGGAATATTGCAAAGTCCAATCGAAACATGCTATACTTGATTTAACTTTTAAATAGCAGG
>JAGCWB010000039.1 GCA_017962065.1 Bacteroidales bacterium | reverse complement strand
CCTTATAGCCTTCACCCCCGGTGAGGGCAACCTTCTTATGGAAGACGGACATCTGAGCGCCGCCGGCATCATGGAGCACATGGCCCAGGCCAACGCCGTCCGAGAGGGCTACCGCAGCAAATATATACTGCACATCCCGGTAAGCATAGGCTTCATCGGCCAAATCCGTGACTGCAAAATTCTCCGCCTTCCAAAAGCCGGGGAAAGGCTGCTTACAACCGTCCATCTCAAATACGAAATGTTCAAGGTATGTCTTGCCGATGTTGAAGTCCGTTCCGGGGAAGAACTAATCGCTTACTGCAACCTCAAAACCGCGCTTAAGAATGACTGAGGTAGTTTATATCACTGGACGCGGCCTGGTAACGCCTATCGGAAATACGCCGGAAGAGGTCTTCCAGGCGGTAAGGGAGGGCCGATCGGCCCTCAAGCAGTATGCCGATACAGCCGAGCCCTACTGGGCTTCGCGCCTGGACAGAAGCGGTTTCACCGGTGAATCCTTCTTTGAAAATATCGCCATAGAAGCGGCTCAGAAAGCAATTCAGGAGGCCGATATAGACCCTGCCGAAGCCGGCTTTATCCTTTCCACCATAAAAGGTGATATCGAGCATCTTGGCAGCAGGGACATTTCCCTGGCCGCATCGGCCTCAAACATCGCCAAAGCGCTTGGCGTACAAACAGCGCCCGTAGTTGTATCCAACGCCTGTATCTCGGGTCTGGCGGCCATGGTGCAGAGCATGCGCATGCTCCGCACAGGCCTTTATAAGCACGTGATTGTAGTTGGGGCAGAGCTTCAGTCCCGCTTCATAGTAACGGGCTTCCAGTCCCTGAAAGCCCTTTCCCAGCAGCCCTGCAAGCCGTTCGATGCCGCTCGTGACGGTCTGAATCCGGGCGAAGCAGCCGCCGCTGTGGTGCTGTCCGGGCAATCGGCACCTTGGCAACTGATTGCAGGCGCTGTCCGCAACGACGCCAATCATATTTCCGGCCCTTCACGTACCGGTGAGGGAAGTTATAATGCCCTTAAAGCGGTGCTGCCATACGTTGCAAAAGAGGACCTGGCATTTGTGAATGTGCATGGCACGGCAACCAGATACAACGATGAGATGGAAGCTATAGCTTTGGAGCGTGCAGGCCTGCTGGATGTGCCAGTGAATTCACTGAAAGGCGTTTTCGGGCACACCATGGGTGCTGCCGGCATACTGGAATGCCTTGTTTCAATGCAGGCGCTGGAGGCCGGGATTGTCCTTCCCACCAGAGGATTCAATGAATTGGGCGTATCCATGCCGGTTAAGGTATCGGCCGATGAACAGAAAGTGAAGGGGAGTACCTTCATAAAACTGCTGTCAGGTTTTGGCGGCGTAAACGGAGCCATGCTCTTAAGAAAAGGAGGTGAGAAGTGAAAGAAGTAAGCATTACTTCCGGTGCCAATCTGATGGAACTTTACCGCAATTTGGCAGGGGATTATCCCAAGTTCTTTAAGATGGATACCCTTTGCAAACTGGGCTTCCTTTTAACGGAAATGCTTGTGGCCGATGACACCGACCGCTTCCGCCAGAGGGAAGACCGTGCAGTGCTGGTTTTCAGCAGGGAAGGCAGCCTGGCCGATGACTGCCATTATGCCGATTCCATGGCCGATTTCCCTTCGCCCGCCCTGTTCGTATACACCCTGCCCAACATAATTTCCGGCGAGATTGCCATACGCAACAAGTATGCAGGGGAGACATCGGCATATGTGATAGACGGTTTTAGCCGTGAACTTATAGACGGTCTGGTCCGCCAGGCTTTCCAGGATCCTGTGACGGAATCGGCCGTAGTTGTTTGGGCCGACTGCCCGTCCGACGACAAATGGGACGCCCGCGGCTGGCTGGTTAAAAGGGAGGATCTGGCATGAGCGAAGAACGTAAGTGGGCCGGAAAGACGCACGGCACCCCGTGGATGCACAAGGCGCTCATCGGCATGTTTAAGGTGTTGCCGCTGGAACTGATGTATCTCATCATGGCCCTGGTGATACCATTTTACATGATATTCTACAGGCCCGGGTATACGTCTATCTACCATTACCTCCGCCGCCGTCAGGGATGGGGCTCCGTCCGCTCGTTCTTTGGCTGCTATGCCAACCACTTCCTCTTTGGCACGGCTCTCCTGGACCGTTTTGCCTCTTATGCAGGCAGGCGTTTCCGCACGGACATGCATAACTTCAATCTGTTCACAGACCTTACCGCCCAGCCGGAAGGGTTCCTGATGTACACCACTCATATCGGCAATCCGGAAATCACCGGCTACATGCTGCGGAGCGACGGAAAGCGCATGAACGTGATTACCTTCCCCGGCGAAAAATCCAGCATCCGCACCTGGCGTGAGAATATGCTTGGGCCCAACAATATCCGCCTTATATCGGCCGATGATGACATGTCCTGGCTGTTCACCCTGAACGCCGCCCTGGCCGACGGAGAGATAGTGAACATTCATGCCGACCGTTCTTTCGGATCGCCTAAAACTCTGGAGGTTAGTTTGCTGGGCGCTCCGGCACACCTGCCTTTAGGACCTTTTTCTCTGGCGGCAATGCGCAATCTGCCCGTGCTGGCATCTTTCTCCCTGAAGGCCGGCATCCGTAAATACAATATCTTCATTTACAGACTGGACACGCCGGAAATGGCCGTAATGAGTCGTGAAGACCGGCAGCAGGCGCTTGCCAACGCTTATGCACAACTGCTGGAAGACGTTCTGCACAAGCACCCTCTGCAGTGGTATAACTTTTACGAGTTTTGGAACTGATACGGATTATATCTATATTTGTAGATTCTAAGTAGATGGAAAAATGGAAGAACTTAAATTTGAACTTAAAGAGCGTATCATCGATGCACTGCATCTGATAGATATGGTTCCCGAAGATATCGAAGACGATGCCCCCCTGTTCAAGGAAGGACTGGGACTGGACAGCATCGACGCCCTGGAACTGATGCTCCTCATGGAGAAGAACTACGGCATTCGCCTTTCCAGCCCTCAGGAGGGCAGGCAGGTGTTCAAGTCCATCAGCACCATGGCCGAATATATTCAGGCTCACAGAACCAAATAGTTTCCTGTGTCAAAGCGCGTTTGCATAAGCGGCTGCGGCGTTGTGTCTGCCATCGGCGTCGGCCAGCGGGAGACGCTTCTTTCGTTAAAGGAAGGCCTCAAAGGTCTTGCCCCGGCACGCTATCTGCCCACGACGCATACAGAATTGCCTCTTGGGGAAGTAAAGCTGTCCAACGTTCAGATGAAAGCCCTTCTGGGCATCCCGGACAGCCGCACCGAGTCCCGCACATCGCTGCTGGCCATGATGGCCGTACAGGAAGCTTTGCAGGAGGCCGGTGATGTAAGCGCCTTCCGTCCTGCCTTTATTTCAGGCACCACCGTTGGCGGAATGGATATATCGGAGCAGATGCCTCCGGAGCAGCGTCATCCCGAAGATTGGGATTGCGGCGCTTCGTCACAGGCTGTAGCCGATTATTTCGGCTTTTTCTCCCAGGTGATTACCCCTTCCACGGCATGTTCATCGGCCGCCAATGCACTTTTGCTTGGTGCAAGGCTCATTAAAGCAGGGCGCTGTGAAGTGGTTGTGGCGGGAGGCTCGGAATGCCTGAGCCTTTTCCATCTGAACGGTTTCCGTTCCTTAATGATTGTGGACGGGGAGCCATGCAGGCCTTTTGACGTAAGCCGTGCCGGCCTTAATCTTGGGGAAGGTGCAGCATACGTGGTACTGGAAAGCGAGGAGCACGCCTTGGCGCGCGGCGCAAAACCACAGGCCTATCTTGACGGCTGGGGAAATGCCTGCGATGCTTATCACCAGACTGCGTCGTCTCCGGATGGTGAGGGCGCTTTCCTGGCCATGACCAAGGCAATTCAGGTAGCCGGTCTTAAACCCGCCGATATCGGCTATATCAATGCCCACGGCACCGGCACGCCCAATAATGACCCTAGCGAGAGTCGCGCCCTTCAGCGCCTTTTCGGAGCCCAGGTGCCGCCAGTTTCTTCTACTAAAGGTCTCACCGGCCATACAACATCGGCCTCCGGCAGCATAGAGGCGGTTTTCTGCATTCTGGCTCTCCAGAACGGCTTTTTGCCAGGCAATGCGGGGTTCAGTACACC
This sequence comes from Bacteroidales bacterium, assembly GCA_017962065.1. Classification (GTDB taxonomy): domain Bacteria; phylum Bacteroidota; class Bacteroidia; order Bacteroidales; family UBA932; genus Cryptobacteroides. Next base: position 9,015 of record JAGCWB010000039.1, on the reverse strand, counting down.
CTTTGAAGGCGGAATAGTTCCCATCCGTGAGGCAATGCCTGCACCAGATGTACAGCATGTACTGTGCAACGCTTTTGGCTTTGGCGGCAACGATACGTCCCTTTTAATCTCCAAGGCGCTATGAAGCAGGTAATCACATTATCGGCCGTCCGTCTTGAAGGCCAGGAGCCGGATTACAGGCAGTACATCCCGCCCATGCAGGCGCGCAGGATGAGTACTACTCTTAAACGTACCCTGGTGTGTGCCAGGCAGGCCCTGGAGAAAGCAGGCGTAGAAATGCCGGATGCCATTCTCTGCGGCACCCGCCTCGGCCTAATGGATCATACCAACCGAATTCTGGACTGTCTGAGAGAGAACGGAGAAGAGAACGTGAGCCCTACGGATTTCATGCAGAGTACCCACAACACCATGGCTTCCACCATTGCCATCCAACTGGGCTGCCACGGTTACAACTGCACTTATTCGCAAGGGGAGAATTCCCTGGACAACGCACTTCTTGACGCCAGGCTCCTGCTTGAAGAAGGCAGCTGCCGTACGGCGCTGGTGTGCACGGAAGATTACGCTACAGTACTGTCTGTAAAACCTGAGGAGTAATGGAGCAACTGGTTGTAATAAACGGCAGTCCTAAAGGGAAAAAGAGCGTATCGCTCAAGTTTGTGGAGTATCTGCAGAAGAAGAACCCGCAAACTGCTTTCCGTTACTTTAACGTTGCCCAGGACATACGCAGTTACAGCCGTAATCCGGAGGCGTGGAAAACCCTTAAAGAAGCGCTAGAGCAGTCTCAGGGCGTAATCTGGGTATTCCCGGTGTACATTTTCCACGTTCCGGCAGCGCTTATGCGCTTTCTTGAACTGGTTCGTGAAAAAGACTTCCAGGGTGCTTTCGAGGGCCTTTATACAACCTGCATAAGCACCTCCATCCACTTCTACGACAACCTTACCCATGACCTGATGCGCAGTGCGCTGGAAGGCCTGGGCATGCATTATATCCCGCCCTTTACGGCCGATCAGGCCGATTTCTTCAATACGGAATCACGCCGCAACCTGGAGTGGTTCTTTGCCGATTTCCTTGGTGCCATAAGCGAGCGGCGTCCTGTCGCACGTCGTTTTGCACCGCTGTCGGTAAATTCCTGGACATATATCCCCGGCCCTTCGAAAGAGCCCATTGAATTGAAAGGAAAGCGGGCGGTCATCGTTGTCGACAAGGATGTCCCCGGCACGAACCTGAGCGCAATGGTACAGCGCTTTGCATCGGCCTTCACCGGCAAAGTGGATATAGTTGAACTTGAGAAACTTACCATACGCGGCGGCTGTCTGGGATGCATGAAATGCGCCTTCGACCACGACTGCACCTATGCCGATAAAGACGATATCCGCCAGACATATCTGACGCTTTTGGATCCGGCCGATATCATTATTTACGCAGGCGCGCTGCAGGACCGGTATTTCTCTTCACTGATGAAACTTTTCGTAGAGCGCCGCTTCATGCGCACCCATTATCCTTTCATGAAAGGAAAGCAGGTTGCGCTGCTGGTGGCAGGTCCTTTAAGTCAGGCCCAGTTGCTTTACGACACCTTCGATGCCGATGTACAGGTGTGCATGGGCCATTTCGCCGGCGCAGTCTCGGACGAATGCATGGATTCAGCCAAGCTTGACGCCGCCATCGATACCATGGCCTGCCAGCTGGCGCGTTATGCCATTGCCGGCTATCTTCCGCCGGATACGTTCCTGGGTATTGCCGGCCGTAAACTCTTCCGCGACGAGGTCTGGGGCCGATACCGCTTCCTCTTCCAGGCCGACCACCGCTATTACAGGAAAACCGGCTTCTACGACTTCCCCCAGAAGGACTGGCGCACCCGCTGGCAGAATTTCATTCTCACCATTCGCCTTCTGAATCCCAAAACCAGGCGCCAGATGCGCAACACCCTGTCCGGCTTCATGGTGAAGCCCCTCATGAACGAATTGGATAAAATGTAACCGGCCATGCTTAAAATGATTATACTTTGCGTGATTCAGGCTATACTTATGTGTGGTGCGCAGTCTTTCTTCAAGGTTGCAGCAACACACATGGATGCGTTTTCCTGGACATGGACTTTCTGGCGCGACAGTCTTTTAACCAACTGGTGGCTGCTTGCGTCCGGCATTTGCGGTCTTACGGGACTTATCGAATGGATGTACATGTTAAAGCATTATCCGTTTAGCCAGGTTTATCCGCTGTCTTCCCTGAGTTTCCTCTTCGGCATGTTTGTTGCCGTCATCTTCTTTAAGGAAACCGTGGTCTGGCAGCAGTGGGTTGGGGTTTTGCTCATCCTTGCAGGCTGCGGACTCATTGCCCGATGATAAAGCGCCTTCTAATATCTCTTGTGTTCTTTGTGGCGGCGGGGCTCTGCGCCAGCGCCCAGGATGTGCTTGCCCGTATTCTTGAAGTGAATATGCCGGACAGCCTTCAGGCGTCCTGGGTCAGGACATATCATTCGCCCATGCTTCAGGAGAATCTTGTGTCGTCCGGTACTGTCTTTCTGAAGCAGCAGGACGTGCTCCGCTGGGAGACTCTTGAGCCGGTCCACAGCCTCACGGAATTTAACGGAGAACAGCAGCGGGGGAGGTTCCGCCTGCCTCAGGAAAAAGACTTTGATGCACAAGTTTTGGAGAGCGAGCAAATAACTGTTATTCTTACACCTAAGCGCCGTGACTTGAAGCAAATGTTCAGCCAGATTGTAGCCAAGGCCGATAAGAAAACCTACCGTGTCTCAAGCGTCCTTCTCAAAGGCTTTGAAGGGGAGTGGACCCGCATAGATTTCAAATGATGCTGAAAGGAGTTTTATATCAGATTGCAGAGCGCGGTGAGAACTGCGCCACCGTCCGTATCCTGCCGGAGAGTCCCATCTATAAGGCACATTTTCCGGGCTATCCGGTAACTCCCGGCGTAACCATAGTCCAAATGGCCATGGAACTTATAGGAAAGCAGCTTAAAGGTGCTAAGGACATCAAATTCACCATCCCTATAATTCCATCGGCCGATGGACCTCTGGTCCGCTTCCAATGGACTTTCAAGGCCGATGACTTAGCCGATATTTCCGTCTTCCTTCCAGGAGATGAACTGTGCGCAAAAATGAGCGTTCTGGTATGAGCGATACCGTAATACTGATTCCCACCTACAACAACGCCGGCACGGTGGCCGATGTTGTCTCACGGGCTATTTTGCAGGGGCTTCCGGTTATGGTGGTGGATGACGGTTCTACGGACGGCACGGCTCAGATTATCAGTTCTTTCCCCGATATAATTGTAGTTACCCATCCTGTTAACAAAGGCAAGGGTACTGCACTCAAAACAGGCTTTCAGGAGGCCAGGAAGCGTGGTTTCAAGTATGCGCTAACACTGGATTCCGACGGGCAGCATTATCCGGAAGACGCTCCGGCACTGTTGGAGAAAAAAGGGGAGAGGACGCTTGTTGTTGGAAGTCGCAGCGTGAGGGGAATAAACGGTAGCAGCTCTTTTGCCAACAACTTTTCAAACTTCTGGTTCCGGCTCTATACCTGGTGCAATTTGCCGGACACGCAAACCGGCTACAGGCTTTATCCGCTTGAAGCCCTTCCAGGCCTCTGGCTCCTTAGCGCACGTTATGAAGCCGAGCTTGCACTTCTGGTATTCAGCGCATGGAAAGGTCTTGATTTACAGCAGGTTCCGGTTCGCGTTGCATACCCGGAAGACCGCGTTACCCACTTCCATCCCTTCCGCGACTTCACCAGCATAAGCCTCCTCAACACCATCCTTCTAATAGTAGCCATCTTCTACGGCTGGCCCCGAATGCTAATCAGAAAACTGGTTAAATAGTATTTTTTTACGAGTTTCGGAGGCCTTAAGCCGACAGCCTTTCACCTCCCCGAGGGAGGGGAAACGGGAATGGGGTAGGGTAATGTATAAAATATTTTTACTATCTTTGTTGTTTACAACAAGATAGTGAAAAGGGTAGTGCTTAATATTTATGACTGGCTCAGCGCTCATAAGGGCGCTGCGGCGGTTATTTGTGCGGCAGTTCTTATTCTCAGCTTGTTAAGTGCCCTCAGGCTTGGTTTCCAGGAGGATATATCGGCCTTTTTGCCGGAGGAGCAGAGGGAGCAACTTTCTGAAACCGAAGGTCAGGAGCGCATCGCTGTGTTCTTCAATGGCGGTAGCTTGGACGACAAACTGGATGCGATGTACGCCTTCCAGGATAAATGGAACGAAGCAAATCCAGACATTCCCGTGCAGGCCGATGCCGACAATTCGGAGGTCCTTGCTGTCTTTGACTTCATTAGCTCCAACTGGCCATATTTCATGGAAGAGGCCGACTATGCCAGGGCCGATTCGTTATTAGCCGATGAAAGCTATCTCTCCCGCCGCATGGCTCAGAACAAGCTTTCCATGTACGGAGCCAATTCCATGGTATCCAGGTACTTCCGTACAGATCCGCTGGACCTTTACAGCCCCGTTCTCAAGCGCCTGCAGGCCGCAAGGCCGCAAAGCCGCCTGGAAGACGGCTGCCTGTTTACCCCGGACGGCGAAACCGGCATTATCTTCTTCGATTCACCCTACGGCGGCAGTGAGAGTGCCAAAAATGCTCTCCTGGTTCAGGCTCTGGAAGATGCGAAGGCCGCTACCATGGCCGATTTCCAGGAAGTGACCGTCACATCCACCGGAGGGCCGGAGGTTGCTGCAGAAAATGCACATCGCATCAAAAAAGACTCCTTCCTGGCACTTGCAATTGCCGCCATCCTTATTTGCATTGTGCTTTGGTTTAGCTACAAGCGCTTTGCCGACGTTTTGTGGATACTCATCTCCATATCGGCCGGTGCTCTGTTCGCCCTTGGAGCCATAGCCCTATTCAAAAGCAGCATAAGCATTATAGTGCTTGGCATTGGCTGCACCGTTATCGGCATAGCCGTAAACTATCCGCTACATTACGTTGATCACCTCAAGTATCAGCCGGACAAGCGCAAGGCTCTGACCGAGCAGGTGAACCCGCTGCTGGTAGGAAATATAACAACTGTCGGTGCCTTCCTTGGCCTGCTTCTGTTAAAGGCCGATGCCCTGCACGACTTTGGCTTCATAGGGGCTGTGATGCTCATTGGCACCATCCTCTTCGTGCTGTTGTTCCTGCCGGTTTTCGTTCCTGCTGCAAAACGTCCCCGCAACACCGTAAAGCTGGATGTAGACCGCTTTATCAAGCCTTCTCCTGCGGCTAAGCAAATTACTTTCATTTGTTTCCTGGCGTTTACAATACTTTTCGCGTGGGCCGGAAAGAAGGTCAGTTTTGACTCCAACCTGCATAATATCAATTATATGACGCAGGCGCAAGCGGAGGGCTTTGAAGTACTTGAAAGCATGAGGCCCGACGCATCGGCCTTCCCGCTTCCTTCCATTCAGGAACAGGAAAAACGTATCGGCCTGTGGAATGCTTTCTGGGAAAGGCATTCTAATGTTCCGTCCCATCTTATTGATGCTGCCCTGGAACAAGGCTTTACAGCCCATGCTTTCCAGCCTTTCTACGATGCCTTGGATAAGGAATGGGTGCCGCAGGATAAGGAGTATTTCAAGCCCGTGGACTTTGAACCGGAAAGCGGAGCGGGTGATATGTTGGTGCAGTCACTGTCGGAGGATTTCAATACCATCGGCCTTATTTGCAGCCTGATTGTGCTGGCTTTCCTTTGGCTTAGCTTTGGCTCTCTTACCCTTACTCTGGTGGCTTTCCTGCCGCTGGCTGTAAGCTGGATTTGGATTCAGGGAATAATGGGCCTCACGGGCATGCAATTCAACATAGTGAACATTATCCTGGCCACGTTCATCTTTGGAATGGGTGACGACTACAGCATATTCATCACCGAAGGCCTGCTGTATGAGAGGGCCACAGGAAAGAAGATACTGCACTCTTACAAGAATGCCGTAATGCTTAGCGGACTAATAATGTTCATAGGCATCGGCGCCCTTGTCGTTGCCAGGCATCCGGCCATGCATTCGCTTGGAGTGGTTACCGTCATAGGTATGCTCACCGTGGTTGCAATGGCTTATTATCTGCCGCCTAAGGTTTTTGCCTGGCTTACAACCAAATCCGGCGGAGTACAACGCAGGGCTCCGTTTACCCTGTGGAGTTTTCTTATGACGGTTTATATCGGCCTGCAGATGATTCTCTGGATGACTTTCCTTTCAATCCTGGCCATATTTATTCCGGCGGGGGATTTCTTCCATCGCATCATCATGCGCGTTGCAAGGCTGGCCATAAACAATATTCCTGGATGCAAGTACACCCTGGTGAATCCTCACGGAGAAGACTTCTCCAAGCCTGCCGTGTACATTTGCAACCATCAGAGCCACCTGGATGTGCTGGCGCTTATTGCGCTACACCCTAAACTGATATTCATGACCAACGACTGGGTGTGGAAATTCCCCCTGTACGGCCTTGTGCTGCGTAAAGCCAACTATTTCCCGGCTTCCTGGGGCCTTTCCCGCAACAGCGCTCACGTAAAGAAACTGGTGGCCGAAGGCTATTCAATTGTTATATTCCCGGAAGGCACCCGCAGCGCCGACGGCAGCATCCAGCGTTTCCACAGGGGCGCTTTCCTAACAGCCATGGAACTTGGCCTGGACATTCTTCCCCTCTGCATACACGGCTTCAACTATGCCCTCCCCAAAAACGACTTCCATCTGTGCAGCGCCGGGCTATCCCTTGAAATCGGCCAAAGAGTAAAAGTGGAAGGGGATATCGCCGCCTTCACACGTCAGATGAGGGGCTTCTATGTGCTTTGGTATGCCGATATTTGCAGAAATAGGGAGACAGCATCATATTTGGCACCTTTTGTGAAGAGACAATATCTGTACAAAGGGCACGACAGCATGACCGAATGCCGGAAGGTGCTCAGAAAAAGCAATTATACCAGGATAGACGCCCTAACGGGGCCTTCCCTGGAGATTCACGGTGCCGGATGTGGCGTAGAAGCCCTGCTAATAGCCCTTGTACACCCGGAAATAACAGTTACAGCCTTTGAGGCCGACACAGAAAAATACCTTACAGCGGTGCACTGCACGGCAGTACCTACTAACTTACAATACATTAACGCAGTATGAAAAAGACTCTTCTGACATTAGCGCTTGTACTTCTCTCCATTGCGGCGTTCTCACAGGAAAAGATTTGGGATGGCACGTCGTGCCGGGCCAAGCAGGTTGTCTTTACGGAGTATCTTCCGGAAGATGAACCCAAGGCGGCCATTATCGTATGCCCCGGCGGCAGTTATCACTGGCTTGACAAAGACGGTGAAGGCACCATGGTTGGCGAATGGCTTGCATCGGAAGGCTATGCGGCATACGTCCTGCGTTATCGTACGGCAGGCAAGTTCGAGTTCGTGTCCAAATACCGCAGCATAGTCCGCGGCCACAGGCATCCGGATATGATCTGTGACCTGCAAAGGGCAATTCAGCTTCTCCGTGAGCGCTACGACTGCCCGGTTGGCGTTATGGGTTTCTCGGCCGGCGGGCATCTTGTAATGACGTCCGGCGAGTTCTTCGACACTAATTTCCTGGCCAGGTACGAGATTGAGCCGGAGGTGTCGTTAAGGCCGGATTTCATTGCATCCATTTATCCGGTGGTAACCTTGTCGGACGAGCGTTACGTCCACAAGCGTTCAAGGCTTGGTCTGCTTGGAGAGGGCAGTGTCAAGAAGCAGGAACTCCGCGACTCGCTGTCGCTGGAAATGCATGTCAAGGATAACACTCCGCCGGTGTTTCTGCTTAACTGCGTAGATGACGACATGGTAGATTTCCACAACTCTGTGCTGCTTGATTCAGCCCTGAGTGCCAAGCACGTTCCTCATCACTACATTCAGTTTGAAACCGGCGGACATGGCTTCGGGGCCGATCCTGCCAAGATGCAGGAAGAAACCACAGCCACCTGGCAGCAGCAGTTCATCGAATGGTTGCATAATATGTCGTTCTAATGGATATCGAGTTTCAGAAGCCGGATCAGATTAAGGCTTTTCAGGAGGGTCTCCTGAGGGAGGCGCTGGTGTACCTGAAGGAGAATTCAAGGTTCTACCAGCGGATGTTTGAGAAGTATCATATTGATATTGAAAAGATAAGGACCATTGAGGATTTGCAGAAGATTCCGTTTACGGAGAAGAAGGATCTGCAGCTTTTCAATGACGAGTTCCTGTGCTGCCCAAAGGAGAAGGTGGTGGATTATGTCACTACGTCGGGGACGTTGGGGGATCCTGTTACATTTGGGTGTACCGATAAGGACTTGCAGAGGCTGGCGTACAATGAGAAGAAGAGTTTTGAGTGCGCAGGCTTGAAGCCGGGGAATATTGTGCAGCTTATGACCACCATCGACAAGAGGTTCATGGCGGGGTTGGCGTATTTCCTGGGCATAAGGGAGCTAGGGGCAAGTATCATTCGTGTGGGCAATGGCATTCCGGAACTACAGTGGGATACTATCCGCAGGCTTAAGCCGGATACTATCATGTGCGTGCCTTCGTTTATTTTGAGGCTTATACAGTATGCCGAGGAGCATGACATCGATTATAAGAATTCTTCGGTGAAGAGGATTATCGGCATTGGAGAGGGCCTCAGGGATCAGGATTTCAATCTTAATTTGTTAGGCCGGAGGATTAAGGAGAAGTGGGATGTGGAACTATTTGCGACGTACAGTTCAACGGAGATGGGCGCCACTTTCTCTGAATGTCCGTATGGCTGCGGAGGCCATGTGCATCCTGAGCTCATTATCGTTGAGATTATCGGCGATGACGATTTACCTGTGCCGGACGGTGAAGTAGGCGAGATTGTGGTGACTACGCTTGGGGTAGAAGGAATGCCGCTCCTGAGGTTTCGGACGGGGGATATGGCCGCAAAGATTGTGGATCAGTGCAAGTGTGGCCGATACAGTTACAGGCTTACGCCGCTCGTGGGCCGCAAGAACAATATGATTAAGCTTAAGGGTACAACCCTTTATCCGCCGGCGGTGAATGATGTGCTGGACAATACGCCGTAT
>JAGCWB010000038.1 GCA_017962065.1 Bacteroidales bacterium | reverse complement strand
GCTGGCCCAGGCCCAGACCAACATTCAGGTGTTTTACGATTTTGGCAGTGACCGCAACTATGTCACCACCACCATCGAGGGTTTCTACAATGACCCCTGGGGAAACACTTTCTTCTTCGTGGACCACGACTTCAACAACAAGCTGGACGGCAAAATCATCTCTCCCAACGGAACTTACCTGGAGGTAGCCCGTTGCTTCAATTTCTGGCAGAATGTGCCGGTCCTTAACGGATTCAGCATTCAGGCCGAATATAACGGAGGTATCTATAACAGTTTCTCCATTAACAACGCAGTCCTGGCCGGTCTGGATTACTTCATCCACAGCAAGGACTTCAAGAATACCCTCAATATCAAGGTCCTGTACAAGTGGATCGACTACCGCGGTGTATATGACGACCATTTCAAGGACTACCAGTACAAGAGCATGGTTCCCATGCAGTTCACCCTGGTAAGGGGACTTCAGGACCTGTTTGGCCTCAAGGGCCTTCGTTTCAGCGGTTTTGCCGATTTCTGGTGGCAGGACCATCTCCTTTATACCGACGAGAAAGACAAGGCTCTTGACACTCCGGAGATTTCTCACATAGTGTTCATTTCCGAGCCTCAGCTCTGGTACAACGTGGGCCAGTGGTTCGGCGTTCCGCAGCTTAATATCGGCGGAGAGGTTGAACTCAGCTTTGACTTCGGCTCTTCACGCGGCTTCCGCGCCCGTCCCTGCGCAGGTCTTAAATGGGTTTTCTAATATAGGAGAAAGCATCCATGAAGCCTACATTTGAAAAACTGTTCGGGTTTGACAGCTCGAAGCACTCAGTGCGTACCGAAATCCTCGCCGGTCTCACCACTTTCCTCACAATGGCCTATATCCTGGCCGTGAATCCAAGCATCTTCGGAGCGTTGCCCGGTATGCCCGCACCCAGCGTGTTTACCGCAACGGCACTTGCCGCCATCATCGGTACGCTTGTTATGGCGCTGTATGCAAAGAAGCCTTTCGCCCTTGCTCCCGGCATGGGTCTTAACGCCTTCTTCGTGTTCACAGTGTGCCTTGGAATGGGTTACAGCTGGCAGTTCGCCCTCACGGCCGTGCTCATCGAAGGTGTCCTCTTCATTATACTTACTCTTACCAAAGTACGCAGTTGGCTGCTCAACGCCATTCCCGGCACCCTTAAGAAAGCCATCGGCGCAGGTATCGGCCTGTTCATCGCCTTTATCGGCCTGCAGAATGCCGGTATCATCGTGAACAACGACGCCACCCTGGTGGGTCTTGGCAAAATCACGGAAGGAACGGCCCTTCTTGGAATGATCGGCCTGTTCATTACCGCCGGTCTTGTTATGGCAAAAGTGCGCGGAGGCATGCTCTGGGGCATCCTGATTACCGCCGTTCTGGGCCTTTTCATCAAGGATCCCGTAACCGGCCAGGCTATTACCAAATACAGTGGCATTGTTTCCATGCCGGCCAGCGTCGAGCCCATCTTCTGCAAGTTCGAATGGCATAATATCCTTACCCTGGATATGCTGGTGGTTGTTTTCACCTTCCTGTTCATCGACATGTTCGACACCATGGGTACCATCATCGGCGTACATCAGGGAACCGACCTTCTTCCGGAAGGCAACCGCAAGGACGACGTCCCTGATATGGAAAAGATGTTCCTGGCCGATTCAATCGCCACCGTTTGCGGCGCCTGCCTGGGAACTTCTACCACCACCACTTATGTAGAGAGCGCCTCCGGAGTAGGCGAGGGCGGACGTACCGGCCTCACAGCCTTCTCTACTGCAATTTGCTTTGTGCTGGCTCTGTTCTTCAGCCCGCTGTTCCTGTCCATCCCCGGCGCAGCAACGGCCCCGGCCCTGATCATTGTGGGCGTAATGATGATGAAGCCTCTCAAGGCCATTCACTGGGAAGACTACTGCAGGGCCATCCCCGCCTTCCTGTGCATCATTACCATGCCTCTGGCCTACAGCATCAGTGACGGTATCCTCATTGGTGTCATTTCCTACGTGTTATGCCACGTGGTAGCCGGAAAGTTCAAGGACATTTCCGTGACGATGTGGATACTTGCAGCGCTGTTTGTGTGTAAGTATATCTTTATTTAGAAAAAGACGTCCTTTCTACCGGGAGGGTAAAGGCAATGCCTTGCCCTTCCGTGGGAAGGCCGCATTTTGAATAGACGGCTTTAAGTACAGCATCCTTAATGTCCGATGAGACCAGGATAAGGATCATTTCCTTGTCCGGCTGGATTGAGAGGCCAAAGAATTCTTCCGACTCGGGATTTGCGCTGCCACGGCCGCGGATAATAGTTCCTCCCTTGGCCCCGGCTTCACGGGCGGCTTCCATCACGTTCTGTGAGAAACCTGCATTCACAATGCACACTATGAGTTCGAAGTCTGTCATATTCTAAGCCTCCTGTTGCTGAACAACTTTTTTCTCGTTACTTAAAAAACCGTACGCCAGCGTGCCTATCACGCTTGTAAGTTTTACGGTAAACGCCACCCCCTTATAATCTTCTCCTTTATCAAAATTATCCTTGAGCTGATCTATCAGGGATGCGGCTTCATCGGCCCGTACTATACTAATTAACAATGATTTGGGCCTCTCCGACGACATGCCCAGGTAATTGAGGATAAGGTGGGTAGTGCCTTTTGCCGCCGTGGTGAACTGCAGGTTCGCCTGGTGCGACTGCACAATACTGGAATAATATGCCAGCTTCTTATTGTGTACAACAAGAAACAGCATTTCCAGCTTTATGGGCGCTATATTTCTGCTTGTTTCCATAGGTCATTCAAAATAAATTATCTGGTCGTCGGCCGATGCAAGGATGCGTCGCATTGCTACGCTGCGGCGGTGGCGTACTGCCATAACCGACCTGAAACCAAGGCTTTGAATGGTGATAAGGGGAGTCATTGCAACCATTGCCACCACACCGAATGCAAAGTCCAGCACTGAATTTTCTCCCTGAAAAGTTACGCAAGCGCCAATCACCAGCGGAAGGATGAAACTGGACGTTAAATGACCGCTGGCAAAGCCGCCTGAGTCAAAGGCAATGGCCGTATAAAGCTTTGGTACAAAGAACTATAGTCCCAGCGAAATGAGATAACCCGGAACAAGGTAATAAAGGACCGAAAAGCCCCAATACGCCCTTAAAACGGAAAGGCCGATAGATATGCCGACGCCAAGCGACAGGGCTGTCATCATCTGCTTCCTGGAAACTTCACCGCCGGTTATGTCGTTAACCTGGGAATTGAGTACGTGCACAGCGGGCTCCGCCATAACCACCACCATACCCAGAATAAAGGCAAAGCACATAAGTACGACAGGATTCTGGTGGGACATCTGAAGGCCGATTTTGTAGCCGATGGGCATAAAAGCCATTTCCACGGCCGAGAGGAAGAGCACCAGTCCTACAAATGCATATGCAATTCCAAACAGGATACGGATAATCTGTGTTTTGGGCAGTTTCAAGATGGTAAACTGGAGTACGAAGAAAGCCAGGACAATAAGGATGAGGGATCTTGCTACGGCAAGCATGGTGTAAAATACCAGCATACCCGTACTTACGTCAAGGATACTGCCCATGGAATAGTTGGGGACGGTGAATTCCATGTTCCCGTTGGAAAAGAGCGACAGTGCCAGAACGGCAATGATGGGTCCCAGGGAGCACAGGGCTATAAGGCCGAAGCTGTTCTCACTTGCACTGCGACCGCCCACCGTTAGGGCAATTCCAACGCCCAGGGCCATTATGAAAGGAACCGTAATGGGCCCGGTAGTTACGCCGCCCGAGTCGAACGAGAGTGCCAGAAGGGGAGCCTTGCCGCTTTCCAGAAGAAGTGAGGTGAGGGCAAAGATGAGCATATAACCGAACACAAGTATGCCGGTCAGAGGAAAGCGGAAAATGATTTTGGCTACGCCCAGAAGGAGCATAAGACCTACTCCGATACCCACGGTCATAATGAGGGTTGTGCCGTTCATTACGGCGGCAACCTGGCCTGCAAGCACCGCCAGATCCGGTTCCGCAACAGTTATGAGAAGGCCCATCAGGAAGGCGACACCCACCAGTACGCCAAGCTTCTTGGACTTGGTAAGGCCTTCGCCGATATATTGTCCCATAGGAGTCATAGCCATATCGGCCCCCAGGTTGAACAGACTCATACCAAGGATAAGGAAAACGGCCGACAAGCCGAAAATCCCAAGTTCTCCAAGGCTGATATCCACCCAGGGAGTTACAGAGAGGCCAAAAACTATGAGAGTTACCGGTAGAACGGAGATGAGTGATTCCTTAAGTTTTTCCTTAAGGGTGTCCCATGCTTCGCTCCAAAGCGCTTTTTTATCGTTCATGGGCACAAAATTAATCAAATATCCGCGAAAAATCACTAAGTTTGTAGTAAAGTGATTCTTGATATGTACGATTTAGCAATAATTGGCGGAGGCCCCGGCGGATACGTTGCCGCCGGCCGCGCAGGTGCTGCCGGACTTAAGGTAGTGCTTTTTGAGAAAAACGAGCTTGGAGGCGTGTGCCTTAACGAAGGCTGCATCCCCACTAAAACCCTGCTGTACAGCGCAAAAGTGCTGGACTATGCAAAACACGGGGACCGCTACGGCATTAATGTGGAAAGCCCGTCCATAGATTTTGGCGCCGTATTTAAACGCAAGGTGAAGGTTGTTAAGAAACTGGTGGGTGGCATTAAAGTGCAAATGCGCAATGCCGGCGTGGAGGTAGTCCAGGGCCAGGCCGTAATAACCGGCAAGCAGGCCGATGGATTTGCCATAAGCTGCGGAGAGAATGCGTATGAGGCCAAGAATCTTCTCATCTGCACAGGCTCGGAAGCCGCCGTTCCGCCCATTCCCGGTCTGAAAGAAGGTCTGGGGGATGTAGTAGTAACCAACCGTGAGATACTTTCTTTGGCAGAACAGCCCGCCGAACTTGTAGTAATAGGAGGCGGCGTTATAGGCATGGAATTCGCCAGCTTCTTCAATTCCATTGACACGCATGTCACTGTAATTGAGATGCTTCCAAAGATTCTTGGGCCGATGGACGAGGAAATCAGCGCAATGCTTCAGGCCCAGTATGCCAAGAAAGGTGTGGAATTCCACCTGAACTGCAAGGTTGTGGCCGTGGAAGGAAACGACGTGGTGTACGAAGACCAGGAAGGCAATACCTGCCGTGCCCATGGAGATAAAATCCTCGTTTCCGTTGGTCGCAGGGCCTCTTTCCAGGGTATCGGCCTGGAGAATATCGGCGTAGAACTTGCGCTTAATCCCGCCGGAAGGCCTTATGGAATCAAGGTGGATGAGCACATGCAAACCTCAGTGCCCGGCGTATATGCTGCAGGCGATGTGACTGGCTTCTCAATGCTTGCGCACACCGCCAGCCGGGAGGGCGAAGTTGCAGTGAACAATATCCTTGGAAAGGCCGATACAATGAGCTACAAAGCCATTCCAGGCGTAGTCTATACCAATCCGGAAGTTGCCGGAGTAGGCCTAACAGAGGCCGATGCGCAGAAGCAGGACCTGAAAGTAGTCAAGCTTCCCATGGCCTTCAGCGGCCGCTTCGTTGCCGAAAACGAAAGGGGAGAGGGCCTGTGCAAACTCATAGTTGGCAAGGACGGCAAAGTCCTTGGCGCCCACATGCTGGGAAATCCCTGCTCCGAAATCATCCCAAGCGCATGCATAGCCATAGAAAAAGGTCTTACCGTAGAAGAACTGAAAGACGTAGTCTTCCCGCACCCTACGGTTTCTGAAATTATAAAGGAGACTATAAACTTATAATCTGATCGGCGTACTGTGTGACGGCTTCTCTGTGAGAGATGAACAGAATGGTCTTTTTGCCATAATAACTGCTGTGGAGATTCTGCAGCAGTTTTTTCTCTGTGTTGGGGTCAAGGGCCGATGTACTCTCGTCAAGGATAAGTATGCCGCCTGGTCTTAGCAGGGCGCGGGCTATGGCGATGCGCTGGGCCTGGCCTTCGCTCAAACCGCTGCCAACCTCTCCGCAGGGAGTGTCAAGGCCTTCCGGAAGATCGAAGACAAACTGCGCCATGGCTGTTTCCAGCGCGCTGCGCATTTGCTCCTCGGTAGCCTTGGGCGCTGCCAACTGGAGATTAGAACGGATGGTGCCGCTAAGCAGCGAATTACCCTGAGGAATATACATGAAATTGCCCCTGAGGGAGCTTCCGGCGGGTACTCCGCCAATTGTAATTGCTCCGTCGGAAGGTTTCAACAGACCGAGTATAAGGCGTATCAGAGTGCTTTTACCAATTCCAGTGGGGCCTGCAATGGCGCTCATGCTGCCGCCGGGGAAGGTGCAGGAGAAGTCTTTAAGGACAGGTTCCGTAACGCCGGGATATGAATAAGTTACATTGGAGACCAGCACTTCCGGTGCTCCTTTCAGCATAACGGGGTCTTCTAGAGGTTCGCCTTCCAGTTCCAGCAGTTCCATGATACGCTCTACGGATGTGAGCGAGGTAATCAAAGCCGGAACCTGGCGGCCGAATTCGGCGATGGGCCTTTGCACCTGGCCCACCAGCTGCAGGAAGGCCGTCATGGTACCGAATGTGACCGTGCCATGCAAAATGCCATATACGCCCCAGATGAAGGCGGCGGCATGTCCGGCCTGGAAACCGAAGAACATGAGGCCGCGGGCTACTGCGTTGTAATTCAGGCGTTTCCTGGTGTTGTCCTCTACATCGGCCTGTAACCAGCCGAATTTTTCAAGCACCCTTTCCACGTTGGTGAGCGTGAGAACCAGCACCCTGTGCTGCAGGCTTTCCTGCATAAGCTGTTGCATCTCGCTCTCGCGAGCGCGGATACGGGCCATGATTTCCCTGATCTGCTTGAAGAACATCTTGGAACCGAATACCGCGGCGGCCATAAGGATGAGCAGCACCCAAAGCAGGTTGGGGGCAAGCATCATAAGGTATGCCGATGCCGCCAGAAGCTGAACCAGGGTTATGGCAAGGCCGGGAAGACGCTCGCAGATGAGGTCCGAGATTACGCGGATATCTTCTTCCAGGCGGTTTACAGTATCGCAG
>JAGCWB010000037.1 GCA_017962065.1 Bacteroidales bacterium | reverse complement strand
GGCATCGTCCAACTCCCTTTCCGATATCGTGTTCATGCTCCTGTTCTTCTTCATGGTAACCACCCAGATGCGTGAAACAGAGCAGAAGGTTAAAGTTACCATGCCGGTAGCATCAGAAGTAGCCAAGCTCGAAAGAAAAGACCTGAGCGCAAATATCCTCATCGGCAGCCCTACTCTCCAGTATCAGGCCATGTACGGTACCGATGCACGTATCCAGCTCAACGACTCTTTCAAGACCGTAGCCGACATCCGTGACTTCATCGCCGCAGAGCGCGACGCCATGTCAGAGGCAGAAAGGTCCCTTATGACCGTAAACCTCCGCGTAGACCAGGACGTCCGCATGGGTATAGTTTCCGATGTTAAGCAGGAGCTGCGCCGCTGCTCAGCTCTTAAGATCATGTACTCCGCACGTAAACCGGCGAAGGACTAAGGCACATCGAAAACAACCAGTTTCAGGAAGGGTGACTCCGCAAGAGCCACCCTTCTTTTATGCCCTCTCTCCATATACCTTTGCCATTGTGTTAAACCTTTAAAACAAAACAAAATGGTAACTAAAATCAACGAGAGAGAGGCTCAGAGAGTCTTCATGCACCACGAAACGGTGTGCCTGGCAGTATTTGCCTGCAGATGGTTTCAGGCCGAGGAAATGCGGTACACCGACCTGTACAGACAAGAACGCTGCATGGATGTGCTGCATCAGCTTCTGGGCGGGCCCGTGCAAAGCGGATGGCTGCAAATCAAGATGAACCGCGAAATGAACGGAATCCTTGACAGGCTGCGGGCCGATTTGCCCCTGATCCGTCACGACGAGATTCTGATCCTGTCTTATTCGGCGTGCGGCTTCACCAATGAGATGTGTGCCCATCTGGCCGGACTGTCCAGCGCAAGCCAGGCAAGCGTGGTCAGAAGCAGGCTAAAGGAAAAGATTCTGAAGCTGGATTCAGATTTCGCCGACGAGTATCTGTCGTTACTTCCCCGGAAAGCATGCCGAAATGGTGAAGAAATGCTGTTCCTGCACGACCGGAAGTACAGGAAATTATGGAAACTCCAGTAGTTAGCAGCTATCCCTGACTACCAAAGTAGGTTGAATTAAAAGCTGACGGGGAGCCGGTTCCGGAAGAGAATGCCTGCGGGCATCCATAATGTCAAAAAGGGTTTCTACCGCCTTGCTGCCGGCTTCCCTCAGCGGCTGTTCCACACGGGTTATGGCAGGATCAAGAAAATCCAGGAAGCCATTGTTGTCGAATGAGATAACGCCCAAATCCCTGGCTGGTTTCAACTGCAATGACCGCAGGGCCTGGATTGTTCCCAAAAGAATGGTGGAACTGAAAGCAAAAACGGCATCGTAAGAGTGCTGTGGACGGCTAAAGGCCTTCTTTGCTTCCCTGAATCCGTTTTCTACAGAGAAAGCATCACCCACTACGGTGCCCCTTGCACCGGCACTGTTCACAGCCGATAAAAATCCGCGTACTCGCTCCTGGCTTGGCATGGAAGCGGGCACGCCCTGGATGGCAAGGATATTCCTGTATCCCTTTTGCAGCAAGTACTCAGTTGCCATACGCGCACCGGTAAAATTGTCGGTGCAAATATATGAGAGAGTAGTCTCCTTGAAATAACGGTCCAGCAGCACAAAAGGAATACGCCGGCCAATTTTCTCATGAAGTTCCGGAGACGAAGACACCGGCACGCATATAATTCCATCTACACTGCGGCTTTGGAACATCTGGAGGGCATTCAGTTCCTCCTGCTCCGACTCACCTGAATCGGCCACAAGAGTATGGTAACCACGTGCACCCAAAAGTTCAATTACTATGGCCGACAATGTCGCAAAAAACGGGTTCTCGATGCCCGGGACCAGCAAACCGATGGTTTGCGACTTCTGCGTTCGCAGCGACTGCGCCACAAGATTTGGCCGATAGTCACACTGATTGGCTTCCTGCGTAATCCTCTCCACGGCAGCCTGGCTTATACGGTACTTCTGGGCCTTCCCGGAAAGCACGCGGGAAACCGTTGAAACAGAGTATCCGGTTCTCTCTGATATGGTGAGTAAAGTGTTCTTTTCCATAAAAGCCAGGCACAAAGATATGGAATTACTAAATAAATTTCAAATAAAACGTCCATAATTCAAAAACTTTTCCTATATTTGCTTTTGAAACAAGCGCAAACGATTGCGCACAACCTAAAACTGCAATTAATAACACTAGCCTATATGGAAAACAAATCAATTCTGGTCATTGGCAGCAGCAATACCGATATGACTGCCAAAACTCAGGAACTCCCCCGCCCCGGAGAAACCGTTCTGGGTGGCGTCTTTACAATGGGAGCAGGCGGTAAGGGAGCCAATCAGGCCGTTGCAGCCCAGCGCCTTGGCGGCAGGGTAAAGTTCATCTGCAAAGTGGGCCGGGACATGTTTGGTGACAATGCAATAGCCCATTATAATAATGAAGGGCTGGACACCAGCGGCATCCTTCGCTCCGATCTACCTTCCGGCGTGGCACTAATCTACGTGGACAGCCATGCCGAAAACTGCATTGTAGTGGCTTCAGGAGCAAACGGAGACCTCACTGAGCAGGATATCGAAGCCTCCAAAGAGGCCATTAAGAGCTGCGGCATACTTCTGCTTCAGCTGGAGAGCCCAATTCCCTCTGTCCTTAAGGCAGCAAAGATGGCCCACGAAGCCGGCGCAACGGTAGTGCTTAATCCGGCCCCGGCCTGCCCTCTGCCGGAAGAGCTTTTCCGCTACATAGACTTGTTCATCCCCAACGAGACTGAACTTTCCACCTTCAGCGGCCTTCCCGTAGAAGATGCCCAATCGGCCGAAAAAGCCGCCAAGGCAATGCAGCAGAAGGGTGTGGGCAAGTTAATCGTTACCATGGGCAGCAAGGGCGCGCTCATCTGCGACGGCGGCCAGCCCGTCTTCGTGCCCGCGCATAAAGTTAAAGCGGTGGACACCACCGCGGCAGGCGACACATTCTGCGGCGCACTTTGCGTTGCAATAAGCGAAGGCAAGTCCCTTAAAGAGGCGGCAGAATTTGCCTGCGCGGCATCGGCCCTTACTGTCCAGAAGATGGGGGCCCAGAATTCAATCCCGTTCAGAAAAGATATTAATATTTAAAGGATAAGATTATGTATATCGTCGGAAGTTACACACTGGCAGTTGTATTCTGCTTCATTACAATGCTTTGTTGGGGCTCGTGGGGCAACACCCAGAAACTGGCCGCAAAAAGCTGGCGCTACGAACTGTTCTACTGGGACTATGTAATTGGAATGGTGCTCTTCTCCTTCCTCCTAGCCTTTACGGCCGGCAGCGTGGGCAGCGAGGGACGTCCTTTCCTGGCCGATATCGCCCAAGCCGACTGGAACAGCATCTGCTGGGTCCTGCTTGGTGCCGTGGTCTTCAATGTTTCCAACATTCTCCTGTCGGCATCCGTATCTATCGCCGGCATGGCGGTGGCCTTCCCTCTTGGCGTTGGTATAGCACTGGTGATGGGCGTTCTGAATAACCTTCTGTTGCACCCCACCGAGGGCCAGAACACCGGCCTGCTTTGGGTTGGCGTAGCTCTGGTAGTTGTAGCTATCATCTGCAACGGCATTGCCTCGGGCAAGGTTTCCAACGAGCAGCGGGATCCCAAGCAGAACCGCAAGGGCATTATCCTTGCCCTGCTGGCCGG
Source organism: Bacteroidales bacterium (assembly GCA_017962065.1). Lineage (GTDB taxonomy): Bacteria > Bacteroidota > Bacteroidia > Bacteroidales > UBA932 > Cryptobacteroides. The sequence continues at coordinate 5,547 of JAGCWB010000037.1, read as the reverse complement.
TATTATCATGTCCTTCTTCAGCGCCCTGGTTTACAACGGCGTAGATCTGGACAACTTTGCAAACCCTGCAGCCGGCAAGCTCACCCCTTACACCGCCATGGTTATCTTCTCTCTCGGTGTATTCCTGAGCAACTTTGTGGTTAACACCATCGTCATGAAAAAACCCTTCGTGGGAGAACCTGTTACTTATAAGCAGTACTTCGCCGGCAGCTTCGGCACCCACCTTGTGGGCGTCCTTGGCGGCTGCATCTGGGCACTTGGTACATCCCTCAACTACATTAGCGCCGGAACGGCCGGTGCCGCCGTTTCCTATGCACTGGGACAGGGCGCACCCATGATCGCCGCCATCTGGGGCGTATTCATCTGGAAGGAATTCAAGGGCGCTTCCAAGAGCGTTTACGGATTGCTGGCCCTCATGTTCGGCCTGTTTATAGCCGGTCTTTCCTGCGTAGTCATAGCCGGAATGTAATTTAACGAAACCATGAAAAAACTATTCTCCATAATACTGCTTGCGATTCTGTCCTGGGCCGCAATTGCCCAGAACAGGACTGTAACCGGCACAGTATCGGACGAAAGAGGCGTACCCATGCCCGGAGCCACCCTGGTTGCCGGGAACAACTACGCCATTGCCGACGACAAGGGACGGTTTTCCCTTCAGGCCAGGCAAGGTGAAGAAGTCACCGTCTCTTTCCTTGGATACGAAGACTATACCTTCACTGTAAGCGGCACTGCCGCCGTCAACATCCACATGATTCCGTCGGCCGATACTATGCTTAATGAGTCTGTTGCCATCGGCTACGGAAAAACAACCAAGAAAGAGGTTACAGGCGCTGTTGCAAGCCTTAAGACGGAAGACCTTGACAAGGGATCGTTCGTCTCTACCGCGGGCATGCTGCAGGGCAAAGTTGCCGGTCTTACGGTAGTTAACCCGGACGGCGGCGACCCTAACGCATCGTTCCAGATTCTCCTCCGCGGCACCAACACACTCAGTGCCGGCCTGGGTCCCCTCATCATCATCGACGGCGTAGCCGACGCCGATATGCGCAACATCAACTTCCAGGAAGTGGAATCCATCGATGTGCTCAAAGACGGTTCGGCATCGGCCATATACGGTACCAGGGGAACCAATGGCGTGGTTATCATTACCACCAAGCGAGCCAGGAAAGGAGCCACTTCGGTGCAGTACGACGGACAGGTGTCGGTTCAGGCCGTCCAGTCCCGTGCCATGCCCATGACTGCCCAGGAGTTCGAATATACTATTAAGAATTATGCTCCCGGCAAGTCCGGTTCACTGTACGGCTACGATACCGACTGGTTCAAAGAGATTACCCGCACCCCGTTCAGCCACAAGCACAATCTGGCCGTTTCCGGAGGCACGGATAAATTCAGCCACCGCACGGTACTTAACGTTGAGCAGAATCAGGGTCTTCAGAAGAAGAACGACGCTTCCAAATACCTTATTAAAACAAACATCACACAGAGTATTCTGGAAGGTTGGCTGGACCTTGAGTACAACCTCGGTTATGTAAAGCGCATCGCCTCCCCCGCCAACTACGGCGCCTTCAGGCAGGCATTCATGCGTAACCCTACCGAGCCCGTGTACGATCCGGATGCGACCATTTACGGCGGATACTTTACCCTTACCGAGTCGGACTACACCAACCCGGTGGCCATGATCAACGAACGCGAGGCCAAGAACGAAACCTCCACCGTTTACGCCAACCTGCGCGCTACGCTGAACATTCTGCCCGTGAAGGGCCTCAAGTGGGACAACTTCGTGAACTTCAGCGAAGAAAAGTATTCGGGCCAGGAGTATAAAACCGCTTACTACCCCAGCAGCGTAGGTAAAAAGGGCGTCGCATACGTGTCGTCCGACACCTACACCGACTTCCAGTGGGAAAGCACCCTCCAGTATTCCAATGTATTCGGCGACCATTCCATCCAGGGAATCCTGGGCTACACCTGGGAGCAGAAGATGAACTGGGAGTCCAGCATGGAGAACTACGGTTTTGACTCCGACTTCTATAAATATAATAATATGGGGTCAGGCACGGCTCTCAAGGAAGGACTGGCCGATATGAGTACCTATCGTTCTTCCAGCCGATACATAGCGTTCTTCGGCCGTGCAATATGGAACTATCAGGAAAAATACCTCGCATCGGTTTCCCTGCGCCGTGACGGATCAACCCGCTTTGGCAAAGACCACAAGTGGGGCTGGTTCCCGGCCGTGAGCCTTGGATGGCGCATCACCAAAGAGCCTTGGATGGAAAACGTCCAGTGGCTGAACGAACTTAAACTGCGCGCCGGATTCGGTGTTACCGGCAACCAGGATTTTGCCAACTACAAGTCCCTCATGCTAATGTCCACCGGCACCAGTTTCTATTACAACGGTGAGTGGATCAACAGCTACGCGCCGGCTTCCAACTCCAATCCCAACCTGGGATGGGAGCGCAAGAACGAATTCAACGTAGGCGTTGACTTCGCCGTACTTGACAACAGGATTGGCGGCGCCCTGGACTTCTATTACAGGCTCACTACAGACCTGCTGTACGAATACAACGTGCCCGTTCCTCCCTTCGACTATAAGACTCTGTTCACCAACGTGGGTTCTATAAGCAATATGGGTATAGAACTGACGTTGCATGCAATCCCGGTCAAGACCCGCGACTTCATGTGGCAGACCACCCTGGTGGCCGCTCACAACCAGAACAAACTCATAAAGTTCACCAACGAGGAATTCCAGAACCAGGACTACGAGATTGGCTGGGCGGCAACGCCCGTGGGCGCATACCTGCAGCGCCTTATCGAGGGCGAAAGCCTTGGTTCCTTCTACGCTCCCCGCTACTCCCACGTGGGGGCCGACGGCAACGATGTCCTTCAGGACGAATTCATGGGTAAGGTTCCCGTGGACAAGTGGAGCCGCATAGGCACCGCCTATCCCGACGTAACCCTGGGTTGGAGCAACACACTCCGCTACCGTGAGTGGACCCTGAGCCTTTCGCTGCGCGGAGCCATCGGCGGAAAAGTGTTCAACTCATACAGGGCTAATTACGAGAGCCTCCAGCAGATCGGCCTGCGCAATATCCTTGCTTCATGGCTGGACAACACTGCCTACACCGGCGGAATCCGCTACTCCGACAAGTACATAGAGGATGCCTCTTACCTGAAACTGGACAATGTCTCCCTCAGTTACGACATTCCTTTCAGCAACAAGTACCTGCACGGAGCGCGTGTGTTCGTTTCCGGACAGAACCTCCTGTGCATCACCGGATACAAGGGCGTGGATCCCGAAGTCAGTCTTAGCGGACTCACTCCCGGTATCGAGAGCACAAGTTACTATCCCCGCACCATGACCTTCACCCTGGGCGCTTCACTATCTTTCTAAACTGACACGGTATGAAAAAAATTCTGTTTATGGTTTTGTGCATGGCAGCTTTAAGCGCCTGCACCAATCTTGACGAAGAAATCTACTCCAAGATTGCCAAGGAAAACTTCTTCACCACCGAAGAACAGTTTGAGAAGTACTCGGCACGCGCTTATTCCTCCCTTAAGCACGGGGGGACGGAAAAGAGCCTGTGGACCTTTGTTATCCAGAACACCAACGAGGTTTGCGTACCGGTGAACCCGAACGGCGGCTGGTGGGACGACGGACGTTACAACGAAGTCCATGTGCACAACATTTCCTACAGCAACCGCCTGCTGGAAATGGCATGGGAGTACTGGACCAACGGCATTACCGCCTGCAACGACGTCATAGACACCTTTGAAGACGTAGAAAAGGACTTCGAAGCCAAACACCGCGTACTTGCCGAGATTAAAGTTCTGCGCGCATACTTTTTCATGTGCGGAATAGACAACTGGGGGTCAATTCCCTTTTCCATAAGCAAGAAAGACAAAGACTATCCGGAGAAAAAAGACCGCGAATTCGTATTCGACTTCATTGTAAAAGAAATCACGGATAATCTCCCGTACCTGCAGGAAGAACCCACATCGGAGTATTACGGCCGCATTACCAAGGGAGCGGCGTACGCCATCCTTGCGAAGATGTACCTGAATGCCGAAAAATGGATAGGCAAGTCCATGTGGGCCGAGGCAGAGGAAGCTTGCAAAGCCATAATCAGCAAGGGGTACTACACGCTTGCACCGGAGTATAAAGACAACTTTGCGGTGTACAACGAGAACTGCCCGGAGCAGATTTTTGCAATTCCCTACAGCACCGTCTATACGACCTCGGATCACCACGCCTTCCTCATCTACATGTCCACCCTTCCGGCCGACCTTTGCAGGCCGATGGGAATCAATGCCGATGCATGGGACGGCCTGTGCGGAGAGCCCGACTTCCTGGCCAGCTACGAGCCCGGCGACACCCGTAAAGCCGATACCTGGTTGTTCGGCCAGATGTACGACAAGGACGGCAACGCCCTGGAATATGAACCCGGCGTTCCTTACATCATCGACCCCGATATGCCAGAGAGCGTATACGGCAAAGACAGCCGCCGTACCGCCCTGCAGGGCGCCAGAATCGGCAAATGGACATATCAGGACGACGGAAAACTCACCGGCGGACAAGTTGGCATGGACAACGATTTCTTCCTTATCCGCTATGCCGATGTAGTACTGATGTATGTGGAAGCACTTGTACGTCAGCACAAAGAGACGGAGGCCGCAGCCGTGCCTGCTTTCCAGCAAATCCGTACCCGCGCCGGTCTTGCTCCCATGACTGCAGACCAGCTTACTCTGGAAAATCTGTACTGGGAACGTGCTCATGAGCTTGCAATAGAAGGCTGGAGCCGCCAGGACATGATTCGCTTCGACAAATTCCTTGACGCCTGGTGGGCAAAACCCGCCAAGACCGATAGCGACCTGCTGCTCCCTATTCCCAAGAGCGCCATTGCCGCAAATCCTAACCTGAAATAGCATGAAAAGATTATCATTCATAGCCATCACAGTTCTCCTTTTGGCATCATGCGCCACAAAGACGTATGAGATTACCCGCACTGAACTCAAGGACAAGATTGCCGGAGCGTGGATAGGTCAGATGGTTGGTAACATCTACGGACTTGAATACGAAAACAAGTTTGTAGATGAGTCGGGCGAAGGCCCCTTTGTATTCAACAAAGCCATGCGCAAGATGGAGGCCGTAGATGGCGCCTTCAGCGACGACGATACTGACGTAGAGTACCTCTATCTGCTCATGATGGAGAAAGACGGCGTGGACCCCACCTACGCGCAGGTACGCGACCACTGGATGTATCACATCCGCGACAGGGTGTGGCTTGCCAACCGCGCCGCCCTTGGCCTTATGCACTATGGCTTCACACCGCCGCTCACCGGCAGCAAGAAGTACAACCCGCACTGGTTCCAAATTGATCCTCAGCTCATTAACGAGATATGGGCCTATACCGCTCCTGGAATGCCTACCTATGCCGCAGGCATATCGGCCTGGGCAGCCCGCATTACTTCGGACGACTGGGCGGTGTCCCCTACCGTTGTTTACGGATCAATGTATTCGGAAGCTTTCTTTGAGAAGGATATCCCCACGCTGGT
>JAGCWB010000036.1 GCA_017962065.1 Bacteroidales bacterium | reverse complement strand
CAGGATGCCAAGGTATTCAAGTCGTCCTACAATCGGCCCAACCTTTACTATGAGGTAAGGGACAAGGTAGAACCGGAAAAGGACATAATCCGCTTCATAAGGCAGAATCCAGGAAAGTCCGGAATCATCTACTGTTTAAGCCGAAAAAAGGTGGAAGAGCTGGCCCAGATGCTCTCCATCAACGGCATCAAGGCCCTTCCGTATCACGCCGGCCTGGACGCCAAGACAAGGGCGGAGAATCAGGACAAGTTCCTGATGGAAGAAATAGACGTAATTGTGGCAACCATAGCCTTCGGCATGGGCATCGACAAGCCGGATGTGCGCTTCGTAATACATTACGACATTCCCAAGAGCATAGAAGGCTACTACCAGGAAACGGGCAGGGCCGGCCGCGACGGGCAGGAAGGACAGTGCATCACATACTACAGCTACAAAGACATCCAGAAGCTGGAAAAATTCATGCAGGGCAAGCCCATTTCAGAGCAGGAAATCGGCAAGCAGCTTCTGTCGGAAACCGTAGCGTACGCAGAGTCCAGCCAATGCCGCAGAAAGTTGCTGCTCAATTACTTCGGAGAGGATTATCTCCAGGATAACTGCTGCTCCTGCGACAACTGCCTTCATCCCAAAGCCCGCTTCGACGGCAGGGAAGAGATGTCCCTTGTGATAGAGCTTATCCTAATGCTTCCGGAGCATTTCAAGCTGGAGCATCTTGCAAATATCCTGGCCGGCGTATCCACGGCCATGATAAAGTCTTATCATCACGACAAACTCCAGCTCTTCGGCGCCGGAAGGGACCATGATGTACGCTTCTGGTGCACGGTAATCCACCAGGGCCTCATCCTCCATTACCTGGACAAGGATATAGAGAATTACGGACTCATTTCGGTAACGGCCGATGGTAAAAAGTTCTTCGAACATCCCCACGAACTAATGTTGGTGGAAGACCGCACCTTCTCGGAAGGGGAAGACGACGATGACGAAGACGCTGCCGCCGCGGCTAGGGGTGGCGGTGGGGGAGACCCCGTGCTGCTTGCGATGCTAAAGGATCTGCGCCGGGATATGTCCAAGAAGCTCAGACTCCAGCCCTGGATACTGTTCTCGGATCCTTCCCTGGAGGATATGACCATAGTATATCCCCTCACCGTGAAGGAGTTGTCGGAGAAATGCCAGGGAGTAGGGGACGGCAAGGCCATAAAGTTCGGCGCCCCGTTCGTTGAACTTATTGCAAAGTACGTAGAAGAGAACGAGATTGAAAGGCCGGACGACTTTGTAGTAAAATCCGTAGCCGCCAAGTCCGGCAACAAGGTCTATATCATCCAGTCCATAGACCGCAAAATGGCCCTGGAAGACATTGCATCGGCCAAAGGCCTGGAAATGAGCGAACTGCTGTCGGAAATCGAAGCAATCGTTTCCACCGGCACAAGAGTGAACCTTAACTATTACATCAACGATGTCCTGGACCCGGACGTTGTGGAAGAACTCTTCACCTGGTTCAAGACTGAAGCAACCTCTGATTCTCTCCAGGATGCCATCAAAGCCCTGGAAGACGAATACGAAGAAGAAGAGATTCGCCTGGTTAGGATCAAGTTTTTGTGCGAGGTCGCGAACTAACTATTTCAGTACAAGCGACGAAATCCGCCCCTGGGCAAAGAGCTTGCGGGCCATTTCTTGTAGTTGGGCGGGGGTGATGGCTTCAATGGCCTTTCGTGTTTCTTCCGGAGACATTATGGAGCCCCATGCAAGCATGCTTTTTCCCATGGAAAGGCACTGGGCTTCGCCAGATTCAGAGCCGATGGCAAGCTGCCCCAGCAGCTGTTTGCGGTACGCCTTGAGCTGCCTGTCTGTAAACGGCACCTCCTGCAACCTTCTCAGTATCTTGCCGATAGCCGCCATGCACTCGTCCAGATTGGGTCTGTCGCAGCCAAAAGTTATCGCCAAAATACCGGAATCGGCATACTGCGTATAGGAACACTCTATACCGTAAACCCAGCCCCGCTTTTCCCGCAGTTCCTTGTTAAGCAACGAATTCGAAGCCGGTCCGCCCAGAATATTCGCCAGCATTGCACACACCAGCCTGTCCGGCATCTGATACAGTGAAGGCGCCCTGCACCCAATCACCGCATTAGCCTCATGATGTCTCTTGTCAATAACCTTATTAAAAGGTTTCTGTGTCAGATCAACCTGAGTTTCTTTTGTTTGCTCAGGTATAACTTCCCTTCCCGGAGCATCGGCCTTATTTTTAGCGGGAGAAAGGGACTTTATACCTGAAATCAGCTGAAGAACGTATTTTTCCAGTTTGGATTCTTCTATATCGGCAACGGCCGTAAATACCATTCGCTCCGGAATAAACTTTTCTGCTACAAAGCTCCGGAGCATGGCCGATGTGATTTTTTTGACGGAGGAGGTGGTGCCAAGGATGGGACCTTCCAGGGGAGTGCCGGCAAAGAGGAGGCCTTCGAAGCGGTCGTACACATCTTCGGCCGGATTGTCTTTGTAGGAGATTATCTCGTCAAGGACTACGCCCCTTTCGGTTTCGATTTCGCTTTCCGGGAAGGTGGCTTCCGTGGTAAGTTCGAAGAGCAGTTTGGCGGCTTTGCCAAGGTCTTCTTTAAGGACGGTGGCGTGCAGCACTATCTCTTCTTTAGTGGTATATGCGTTGAGTTCACCGCCCAGTTTGTCAAGGTAGCCGCTGATTACCGCCGCGCTTTTGTGGGCCGTGCCCCTGAACAGGGTATGCTCTACAAAATGGGCCGTGCCGCCGGGGTAACCGGCTTCGTCACGCGTGCCGCAGCCAATTGAAAGTGAACAGTATGCTACCGCGCGGCCGCTTTGCTTAACGGCGTAGCGCACCCCATCCTTCGAAACTCCGCTCCTCATCTTTTACTTGCTATGCGCTTTAAATCGTCGGCCGTGAATCCGGCTCCCGCTTTTTTGGTTATTTTGTGCCGATAGATATGGCAGAGATTCTTTCCCTCGGCGTCGAAAAGCATCGTGTAGCAATACGAAGCCCCTTCCTTTGGCATGAACGGTGCCACGCTGTAGCTGGTAAGCGTATTGAAGCTGCCGTCAATATATGCCGAATCGGCCTCCTGGGCCGGGCAAATGCGCATGTCGTCGTCTGTGTAGCGCTCTATGACGCTGGGTGTAACTGTCTCGGCTATATCTTCCTGGGCAATCAGTATCTGCTTCATCCTGGCCTCCTTTGCGAAGCTCCGGTTGAACCAGCTGTCCATGCTGTAGGCAGTTTTTTCGCTTTCCATGGCCGCAAGAGTGAATTCCTGGATGCCCCTTACAAGCGCGCCAAGGTAAATGAGTTCGCGACCGGTGCCGCCGGCTGCGGCCATCAATGGCAGCGAGATTATCTCCCTCATGCCGGAAATTCCTTCATCGGCCTCCGGACCGCCTTTAACAAGGGTTAGGAACATGATTCCGGGGTCTTCCTCGCCTTTGAACTTGCTCTCGGCCGGAATAAGGAAATAGTACAGGTCCGATGTCTTGACCGCCTCGAAATCGGCCACCGTGCAGAACTCGAAGGCCGATGAGGTCCAGTTATTTACGATTTCCTGGCGCAGGCCGCTGTCCAGGACCTCGTTCCCGGTGAGTACCACGCGGGTTACTTTGTCCGTGAAATCGCTCAATAAATATTTGCGGGTGCTTACCTGACCCTGGGCAAAAAGCGTAACGCAAAGAACCAGAGCCACAAGCGTACAGAATACCTTTTTCATAATCTAACTTTTGCGCCTGCAAAGTTACAACAGTTTTGCCGGAAATTCAAAAACGGCACGTTCTTCCCGCTAGCTCCTCTGACGTCCCATCCCTCAAAAATGCCCCATTTTGCGGGATGCCACGTCGGCGTGACGCGCCATCCCTCAAATATGGCCCAAAATGAGGGATGCGGCGTCGCGGTTGGGTCGGTACGCGAGCCGATGCCTGCAACTCGCCGCTTTCCTCCAGCCGCGTGGTCCATACCCCCAGAGTCATGTAAATGAAGGAAGTAAGCAGCGCTCCAAGCATTTCCTGCCGGTTTGGCTGATTGCTTTGCAATGCTTTTCGGGCAAGCTGGAAATAGTCTTCGGCCATGGAAACCTGCTCGTCGTCAAGGGTAAGGCAGGGGTTGTCCAGCACGCGCAGGGAATCCTGGAACACCTTCTGGAAGTCAAAGCGTATACCGCTCATGAACTCCTTTGAAACAAGTGCAAAATAAAGGTCAGTATCGGCCAGGGTCTCATCCGGGGCCGATGTGAGCTTGACGATATTGCCCGGAATCACCATTAGCAGCTTCGCGCTCCTTGCCTGCCTGGCCGCCCGTGCCGAGAACTGGTACTTGGCGCAAAAAGCCTGTCGTTGAAGCTACGCTTCGGTTGCGTATTCCCAAAATTATGCTTAACTTTGCATGATATGGGAAAACGCTCAACCATAGCGGCCGTAGCGGCCCTTGCACTCCTCATTGCAGGCATAGTCCTGGCGATACTTAAGTTGTATCGTCCCACTACCGTTGACATAACCACTGAAGTGGCCGCCCCGGCCGGCTGGGGCATCTTGAAGGCCATTCCGTCCGACGCCAACGCCGTTCTTGTCTTCGACGGATCGGCCAAGGCAGTAAAGATTATGGCGGATTCAACGGGCATAGTCAAAGGCATCGTGGCCCCGGGCAACCAGCCGTTCATGGATTTCCTTGGCGCCCTTGGCCGCCGCCGCGTGGCAGTTTCCCTGCATAACAGCGGCTCTTTGGTCCCGCTTGTGGCGGCCGAGGCCACGGAAGCCGATTCCCTTGTCATTGACCTTGCCACCAAGGCCGGCCTCAAAACCCGCACGGAGCAAGGCTACCTTCTGGCGTCGCGTTCAGAGACTTTTATCAACGCCGCCGTACGTCACATAAAAGAGGAAAGTTCCATCCTTGGCACCAATCACCTGCAGGACCTGCTCCGCGGCATTTCCGGCCCGGCAGTCCTGCTCTTTTCGCATTCGCAGGCCGGAAAGCTGGTCCAGACTTACGCCGGAACCGCTTTCCGCCAGTATGCAAACTTTGTCAAAAACCTGACGGACTGGAGCGCATGGTCCTTCCAGGACATGGAGAAAGACCATCTTCTTTTCAAAGGCACGGCCCTTCCGGCCGACAATGCCACCAGTTTCTTCGCTGCCTACAAAGGCACGCCAATGCAAAAAGCGGAATTCCCGGAGGCTCTTCCGTACTACACCTGCACCGCTACATCAATTCCGGTCACGGATCCGGATGCAGCCATATCGGCCCGTCGTATTTTTGAAGATGGAAACGGCCATCTGATACGCTACAACAAGGCTCTCAAGGCCAAGGAAGGCCGCCAGCTAAGCCCGGAGGAATGGTTCCGCAGCCTGCAGCCAAGGGAAATTGTCAAAGCCAGCTTCCGCGGGGAAGACGGCGTTCTTAGGGAAGCCATTCTGGTAAAAAGCGCCAAAGACCTCAAGCTTGGCAAGGAAGCTCCCAACCCCTACAGCGGCTGCATGGCAACGGTTTTGGGCGACAAATTCGCCGTCACGGACACCGTCTGCGCATCGGTGAATTCCCACTGGACAGTTTATTCAGACCTTCCCACCGTAAGGCTTTTTGCCGATAAGGATTTTCTGGACTACAGTCTCAAAAACAGGCTGGCCGATGCGTCGGCCGATATTCCGGACGGCATAGTGGAATACGCTTCGCTGTCTGATGCACCGGAGGTTATTACCAATCTCCTGGCCGCAAACGTGGCCCAGCCTGTACAGGATTTTGTGAAGGGTGCCGGTTTCGCTCCCGCAACTCTGGCAATGGATTTATCGGCCGAGCGTCCGCAACTCAAACTCAGGATAGATACCCGCGCTCTTAAGGGCACCAAAGTGCAGGTTCTGGAACGTGATACCACCGTGGTGGTCCCCACAGGCCTTTTCCCTGTAACCAATTACACCACCGGCAAAACCAATTACCTGTACCAGAACGCCCACAAATCAATTTGCCTTAACGACGAAAACGGCAAGGGCGTATGGGGCATTCCTTTCAAGGAAGACATTTGCGGCCGCGTCCAAAGCATCGATTACTACAACAACAAAAAGATACAGTTCCTCTTCTGCGCAGGTTCCAAGCTTTATTTGCTGGACCGCCTTGGCCACTGGGTAAACGGTTTCCCCGTCAATCTTCCCAAGCCCGTGCTGCTTGGCCCGGATGCATACGATTTCACCGGTGCAGGCGGCTACACGGTCATGATTCTGCACAAAGACAACTCTCTGGAGCGCTACAACCTCCACGGCCAAAAGCCGGAAGGATGGAAAGGCATCAAGGCCCCTGAGACTGTCAAGAACCTGCCGGAACTCATAGAGGTAAAAGACAAACGCTACTGGGTTGTGCGCACATCGGTACGCACCCTTATATATCCCTTCGAAGGCGGCGAGACCCTCACCAAGGAGGAAGGCGGCAAGATGATAAAGCCGGACTCCGTGATAAAGCCCACCGGCAAGGGAATATCGGCCGATTGTTACGACGGCCGTAGCCGTGATTTTAAACTGAACTAAACCTACCTACACAATATGGAATTTTCATCGGTAAACAAGATTCTTCAGCAGAGTTTCGTACGTAACTGGGACAGGCCCGCCCTAACCAACTATCAGGGCATGACGCTTGCGTACCGTGACGTGGCCCGCAGAATTGCAAAGCTGCACATAGCCTTTGAGCAGTGCGGGCTGGAGAAAGGCGATAAAGTGGCAATTTGCTCCCGCAATCAGGCTAACTGGGGCGTAAGCTTCCTTGCTGCAATTACTTACGGTGCCGTTGCCGTTCCCATCCTGCACGAATTCAAACCCGGAAACATACATTATTTGGTAAATCACTCAGAAGCCCGCGCCCTATTTGTGGACGAGGTTATCTGGGAAGGCCTTTCGGCCGAAGAAATGCCGGATCTTGGCGTTGTAGTCCAGATTAACAACTTCAAGTTCCTTTATGCAGCCACTCCGGAACTGGCCCAGGTGAGGGAGCACCTTAACGAAGAATTCGGCAAGCGCTATCCCAATAACTTCGCGCCAGAAAACCTTGATTACTACGAGGATACTTCGGAAGAACTTGCCATAATCAATTATACATCTGGTACTTCCGGGTTCTCTAAAGGCGTAATGATTCCTTACCGCGCCCTCTATTCCAACATAGAGTTTGCCACCAAGGACGCCTGCCCCATGCTAAAAGCCGGCATGAACGTAGTGAGCATGCTTCCGTCGGCCCACATGTACGGAATGATGTTCGAATTCCTGTTCGAGATGACAATCGGCATGCACGTCCATTTCCTCAGCCGCGTGCCCAGCCCCAAGATCATTATGCAGGCGTTCAGCGAGATTCATCCGGACATCATCATTGCAGTGCCGCTGGTGATGGAGAAGGTATACAAGAGCAAGCTCAAGCCCCTTGTGGACAAAACCAAGATATACCGCCGCATCCCTGTGCTGGACAAAGTCATAGCCAACAAGTTCTGCACGGAGCTCACCAACGCTTTCGGCGGTCAGTTCGAGGAAGTTATCCTTGGCGGGGCAGCCTTCAATCCGGAGGTAGAGAAGTTCCTGCACAAGATCGGCTTCCACTACACCGTGGGTTACGGCATGACAGAATGCGCTCCCATCATAGGCTATGCTCATTGGAACAAGGTTAAAGTGGGTTCTGCAGGCCGTGCAGCCATGAACATGCAAATCCGCATTAACTCAAGGGATCCCCGCAACGTGCCCGGAGAAGTGCAGGTCAAAGGCCCCAACGTGTGCCTTGGATACTACAAGAATCCGGACGCTACGGCCAATTCCTTCACGGAAGACGGCTGGTTCAAAACCGGCGACATGGGCGTCCTGGACCAGGACGGCTATCTGTTCCTGCGCGGCCGCTCCAAGTGCATGGTGCTGGGCCCTTCCGGCCAGAACATCTATCCGGAAGAGGTAGAGGCAACAATCAACAACTTCGTGTATGTGATTGACTCCCTTGTAATCGAGGACGACGGCGGCCTTACGGCCCTTATCTATCCGGACTGGCACCAGGGAGAACTGGACGGTTTCACACGCAGCGAATTCAAAAAGCGCATCCTGGGAATGCTTCCCGCAATTAACGACGAACTTCCCAAATATGCCCAGGTCAAGAAGATAGAGCTTATGCCGGAAGACTTCGAGCGCATTCCCAAGAAGAGCATCAAACGTTATCTATACCAGCGCAACTAATGCCACAGAAATTCGATCACAGCTACCTTGAAATGGCCGAAGTATGGGCCCAGAACTCCTACTGCAAGCGCAGGAAGGTGGGCGCCCTGCTTGTGAAAGACCGCACCATAATCAGTGACGGCTACAACGGCACTCCGTCAGGCTTCGAGAACATCTGCGAAGACGAAAACGGCGTCACAAAGCCCTACGTACTGCATGCCGAGGCCAACGCCATTACCAAGGTGGCCAAAAGCGGCAACAGCAGCCAGGGGGCCACGCTGTACGTAACGGCTTCCCCCTGCGCCGAATGCGCAAAGCTCATTATCCAGGCCGGTATACAAAGGGTGGTTTACCGCGACGCATACAGGCTCACGGACGGCATAGATCTTTTGAAGAGGGCCGGAATAGAGGTGGAACAGACAGCATAGCCAATGAGAAAACCGCTAGTTCAAATAATGGAAGTGGTACTGGGCATCGTAATCGGTGTCCTTATCACGCTTACGGTGGTTCGTTACCGTGAAAACCAGCACATGCTGCGCACCAAATATGCCGATTGGAGAAAGCTTAACCTTATCCTGGAACTCATAGAAGAGAACTACGTGGACACCCTTAACAGGGAACAGATGTCGGATGCGGCAGTGGAGGCCGCCTTGGCAAAGCTGGATCCTCATTCGTTATATCTGCCACCCGTGCAGCTGGAGGCATCAGAGCAGGAACTGGCAGGCAATTTCGACGGCATAGGCATTCAGTTCAACGTCCCCAACGACACCGCAATAGTCCTGGAAGTGATTGCCGGCGGTCCGTCGGAGAAGGCCGGCCTGCATATAGGCGACCGCCTGCTAAAGGTGGATGACAAAGTCATTGCGGGCGTAAAATTCCCTCAGGACAGCATGGTGCGCCGTATGAAAGGTCCATCCGGCACCAAAGTCACCGTTACGGTAAAGCGCGGCAACGATATCATCCCCTTCGAGATAACCCGCGGCAAAATTCCCCTGCACAGCATGGACGCTGCCTTCATGATAGACGACAAAACGGGCTACATCAGGCTAAGCAAGTTCTCCCGCACCACTTTCAAGGAGTGCCATACAGCAGCTCTGGATTTGCTGCAGGAAGGCATGGAGCACCTCATTTTTGACTTGAGGGACAACAGCGGCGGCTACATGGACCAGGCCCTGCTTCTCTCCAACGACTTCCTAAGCGCCGGAGACACAATTGTTTACATCGAAGGCCTGCACAGGCCCAAGGAAGTATACAAGGCCGATGGAAAAGGCCTCTTCCAGAAAATCGGCCTAACTGTCCTTATCAGCGAAAATTCAGCATCGGCAAGCGAAATTTTCGCCGGAGCCATCCAGGACAACGACAGGGGAACCATCATCGGCCGCCGTTCATTTGGCAAAGGCCTGGTGCAGGAACCTTTCTTCTTCAGCGACAATTCCGGCATCCGGCTAACCGTGGCAAGGTATTACACCCCCAGCGGCCGGTGCATCCAGAAGCCCTACGGCGGTACAAAAGACTATGCCTACGACATCTATCACAGATATGCCGATGGCGAAATCTTCAGTGCGGATAGCGTAAAGCTGGATACCACGGACGTGCACCATACCCGCAGTGGACGCCTTGTGTATGGCGGTGGCGGAATAATGCCGGACGTGTTCGTTCCCATGGACACCACCCGTGCATCGGCATTCTTCATCGCCTGCAACAAAAAGGCGACGCAGATGAGGTTCGCCTCGCACATCTTCGACAAGTATACGAACCGTCTGGTGGCAATTGACAATTATGCCGATATGGACCGCTTCCTGAACGGCCTTAACCTGAAGGTGGAATTCCCCGCCTTTGCCCGACGGGAGGATGGCATTGCCTGCACGGAGGCCGAATGGGACCAGACGGAGCCTTACCTTGTTCCTCAGCTTAAAGCCCTCATAGCCAGGTACTCAAAGCTTGGGGAAAACGCTTTTTACAAGTACTACATGCCTGTAGACACAACGTTGGAGCAGGCCCTTAAAACGCTGTAAGCTATGAGCGAGTATATCGTATCGGCCCGCAAATACCGGCCGGATTCATTTGAGACCCTTATAGGCCAGGATACCATTGCCCGCACGCTGTCCAATTCAATCAGAAGGGGGCAGCTGGCGCACGCTTACCTTTTCTGCGGCCCGCGCGGAGTAGGGAAGACCACCACTGCACGCATCTTTGCCAAAATGATAAACTGCGCCAATCCGGGGCCCGATATGGAGCCTTGCGGACAGTGCGAGTCGTGCGTCTCGTTCCAGGAAGGCCGGTCATATTGCATCCATGAACTGGATGCAGCCTCGAATAATAGCGTAGAGGACATCAAAACCCTGATGGAACAGGTGCAGGTTCCGCCGCAGGTGGGTAAGTACAGCGTGTATATCATCGACGAGGTTCACATGCTGTCCCAGGCGGCTTTCAACGCTTTCCTGAAGACCCTGGAAGAACCGCCGGCACATGCCATTTTCATTTTGGCAACAACGGAGAAGCACAAGATTCTGCCCACTATCCTCAGCCGCTGCCAAACCTACGATTTCAACCGCATCTCCATCCCGGACATGGTGCGTAACCTTCGCGCTATAGCCGGCAAGGAAGATATCAAGATATACGACGAATCCCTGCACGTAATAGCATCCAAGGCCGATGGCGCCATGCGCGACGCCCTCACCATCTTCGACCAGACGGTGGCGTTCTGCGGCACAGATGTAAAATACGAGGACGTTATCCGCAACCTTAACGTCCTTGATTACGAGTACAGTTTCAAACTGGTGGACGATTTCCTTGCAGGAAACTATGCCGGGGCATTTTTGACATTTGACGAGATTCTGTCCAAAGGCTTCAACGCCCTCCACTTTGTGGGGTCGTTGTCCAGCCATCTGCGCAACCTCGTAGTTGCCAAGACAGGCGGCCTGGAACCCCTTCTGGAACTGCCTGAATCCCTTAAAAAGCGTTATCAGGAGCAAGCCTCCCGCTGTTCTCACCAATTCCTGTACGATGCCCTAGGCATCACAACAAGCTGCGAAACCGGCTACAAATCCGCCATTAATCCCCGGCTTCACATAGAGTTTAACCTAATGCGGCTTAGCTATCTGATAGCAAAGCCTGCAGGTGGTCCGGTTGTTTCTTCTCCCGTTGCGGGGAATACCCTTTCCTCCGCAAAAAATAAGGCCGATGCTCCGGAAAGGGTATCCCCCGCACCGGCGGCCTCTGTTGTTGCCCCTGCTGCAGGGAATAGCATTCCCTCCGCTAAAAATAAGGCCGATGCTACGGGAATGCTATCCCCCGCAGCAGCGCCCTCCGAGGCCACTCCAAGGCGAAGGGCGGCCAAGAGCGGATCAGCCCTCTCCATGAGTTCCATCATGGAGGAAAAGCCTCAGGAGGAACAGGCGGCGGACCAGGTGCAGGCAACATCGGCCCCCGTGCCTGCGGACGAAACCGTCATAGCCAAATGGAAGGAACTGGCGGGGGACTACAGCGCCAAACCGCGCCTTGCAAATATGCTTCTTAACGGCAATATTCAGCTAAGCGAGGCCGATGGCGTAAAGATTGTAGAGTTCTTCGTGACCAACGAGGCCCAGAAGCTGTGGGTAGAGGAAAAGATGCTCCGTGAACTGGAGGGCAGGCTGCGTGAACTGTCGGCATATCCCCGTATAAATGTGACGGTGTCTGTGACGCCGGTGGTGGAAGAGGAGAAGAAGGCTTATATGCCGGAGGAGAAAGCCCGTGACCTTATGGATAAGAACCCCGATGTCCGTGAATTTGTGGCTCAACTGGGACTTGATACAAAATAGCGATGAAACTTAGAGCAGAAAAATTAGTCAAGAAGTATGGCGTCCGTACTGTTGTGAAGGGCGTTTCCATGGAAGTGCAGCAGGGCGAGATCGTTGGCTTCCTTGGCCCTAACGGTGCCGGTAAAACCACCAGCTTCTACATGATTACAGGCCAGATTAAGCCAAACGACGGCCGAATCTTTCTTGATTACGACGACGGCAGCACCGTAGAGATTACCAATCTGCCCATGTATCAGCGTGCCCAAAAGGGCCTTGGCTACTTGCCGCAGGAGGCTTCCGTGTTCCGTAAGATGTCGGTGGAGAACAACATTCTCTCCGTCATGGAAATGTCCAAATCTACCAAGGATATGACCAAAGAACAGCGTCTGGCCCGTATGGAGCAACTTATAGACGAGTTCAACCTTTCAAAGGTGCGCAAATCCCTGGGTATCCAGCTGTCCGGCGGTGAGCGCCGCCGCTGCGAGATTGCCCGCGCCCTTGCCGTGGACCCCAAGTTCATCCTTCTGGACGAACCATTCGCCGGCGTTGACCCCATTGCCGTGGAGGATATCCAGTACATCATTGCCAAACTCAAGTACCGTAATATCGGCGTTATTATCACGGACCACAATGTGGGTGAAACGCTGGCCATTACAGACCGCGCTTATCTGCTTTATGAGGGTGTTATCCTCCAGGCAGGCACCCCGGAAGAACTGGCCGCCGACGAAGATGTGCGCACCAAGTATCTGGGCTCCGGCTTCGTCCTAAAGCGCTCCAAGTCCGTAGAACGCGCCCGTGCCGAAGTAGCCCACGAACTAGGTTCTCTTTAGTTTTTCAAAGTTTGGCACACCTCTTGCATTAACTAAAACCGGTTAGTAATAGTTGGTTTAGTTAATAAAGGTATAATTCAGGCGGCCGTGATGGTCGCCTGAATTATTATTATATTAGCTCCACAAACTTTTCCATTCCCTTTGTTGCCACTTCTTGAATAAATGTGACGCGTGGATCGGCAAGAGGAACTGGTTTGGGGTCGATTACGTAGATAGGGCAGTCATTGGGGGCGTAACGGTAAAGGCCGGCGGCAGGATAAACCTGCAGGGAGGAGCCTACGATCAGAAGAATATCGGCCCGGGAGACTAAATCTATTGCCTTATTAATATTAGGTACAGATTCCCCGAAGAATACGATGTGCGGCCTGAGTTGGCTGCCGTTGGGGGCAAGGTCGCCAAGATGCACCTGGTCGTAGCCTACGTCAATGACTTCGGCCTCTGAATCCGTTCGGTCATAGATGCCGTTTTCGGGACGCATCTTGGTAAGTTCGCCATGAAGGTGCAGAACGCGCGTGGAGCCCGCCCTTTCGTGCAGGTTGTCCACGTTCTGTGTGATAACGTCCACATCGTAGGAATTCTCCAGCCCGGCAATTGCGTAGTGCGCAGCGTTGGGTTTTGCGTCCTTGAGCTGTGCACGGCGCTGGTTGTAGAAGTCCAGCACTAGCTTGCGGTTACGGTACCATCCTTCAATAGACGCCACGTCGTTTACGTTATACTGCTCCCAAAGGCCACCGGTATCACGGAAAGTGGCAAAGCCGCTCTCGGCCGATACCCCGGCGCCGGTTAAAACTACTATGTGTTTCTTGCTCATTGTATTTCAAAATAGTATTTCTTTACCCAGTATTCGAACAGAGGGTCTTCCAGGACGGGATTGTCGTTCTCGTCAAACAGAAGCACCTCTTTTTTCATAAGGTCATCTTTCACGCGCTTTACATTGGCCGATGAATTGAGGCCGTACTTACGGATTACATCGGCGCTGCTGAAGCGGGTAACGCCGTCTATCGTGGCCTTTAAAAGGCTCACCTGGTGCGTTGTGAGGCCGTTCATTATGTCTTTGAAGCGGGGCTCGTGAATGGCCAGTATGTATTTTAAGGCATCCACAAAAACCGGCTCCATTATGTAGCCTCGGCTCATGGAATCGCAAATGGAAGCAAAATGGTTTATGTACCACATGTGTCCCTTGAACAGGCGGCAGGCGCCAGTTACAAGGTCCTGGTTAACCACCTTGCCGCCGGACAGGAAGCCTATCTGGACATGGTCCACAATCTCCGTCTCCGAAATTTGCGAAATCCTTACACGCTCTACCACGCGGTGGAAAAGCAGGCCATCCTGGAAGATAGCTTTCATTGCATTCACCCCAGATCCGCACAGCACAAATGTAAAAAGCCGTCTCTCCCTTTCCTCCCTCATTATTGCGTCCATCGGCCTTAAAATCATGTCCGGATTATCCAGAAGGCCTAAGCAATGGAACTCGTCAATGATAAGGATCATGCGTTCGCCCCTTTCTGCAGCAAGGCGGAACGGCAGGTGGAGCATGGCCGATACATCGGCCTGGTCAAGCTCCCATCCAAGAGAGAGTACCTGATTGGTCCCGGAGAAAGCCACGGGGTCGAAGACGAAGTGCGTGCCGGAAAGGTAGCGTTTGGCAAAAGCGGCATAATCGTCCGGCGTGGCTGTCACCATATGCATGAGCGTAGAGCCCAGCCTTAGGAGGAAATCCTCCGGCGTACGAATATTAAGGGCCGAAAACTGCCCCACGGTAAAGCCTTTGCCTGCCATGCGCATGGTGAAAAGGGCCTGCTGTACAAGGGAGGTTTTACCTGATTTATGGGGTTCGTATATGGTTACGTGCTCCCCCTGGGAAAGCAGATTCCCAAGGAGAGTCACGTCGTTTTTACGGCCGATAAAATGCTTGCCGCTTACATACTCCGAATATGGAAACGGGCCTTCCATTACTCGGAAACAGCTTCGGCTCCAGGAAGTTGAACCTCTGCGGGAGCCTCTGCCCCTTCCGGTGCGGGCTGCTGTTCAGGGACAACTTCTTCCTGAGTTTCCTTAAAGTACTTCAGGGGGCTGGGAAGGCCGATAGGGTTAAGCACATTGGCAAGCCATGGCACTACAAAACAGACAATCAGAATGCCACATACCCAGCCTAAAACCCTGCGGCACACAACTTTTTTGTGTTCTTTCGGATCCACGGCCGACAGTTTGGGATACTTGGCCAGCGAAGTGAGTGTCTTTCCGAACTTCGTGCGCACCAGGGCCACGGCGTTGATTGCCCAGCCGTTGGCATTTAGGATGGGGCCAAGATTGCGCCTGCGCAGTTTGCGCCATGCGATGAACATGGAGGGGCCGGAAATGAGGAGCATGATAACTGCAAGGATAACCAGCAGCTTCCAGAAGGCAATGCCCTTAAGGGCGGCCACAACGCCGGCCAGGGCTGCGCCAAGGAGGCCTACAGCCATGCCGATAGCGGCGAAGATACCGGCGTATTTGGCAATGTCGAACGGTGCTGCAGGGTTTTTCCCTTCAGTAGCCGTATCGGCGGCCTGAGTGAGGCCGGACATGGATTTTTCGTTCTTTTCGGCCGCTTTTTTGTCTATACGGTCGTTTATCATGCGCGCGAGTTTCTTATCAGGAGACCAGAAGGCCTGGCGCACCGAGTTGGGATTATCTACAATTGCCGTAACCTTGGCGGTGTAGTCGTTTCCGTCCCGGTCGTAGAACACGGCATACTTGCCTTCGCGAAGACCGTCAACATCGCCGTCCGTGAGCACGGCAGCAATGTTGAAGCTCTTGCCCAGTTTCTCGCTTGTGCAGGCGCAGTACAGGATGTACATGCCGCTAAGGGAAGATATCTCGGGCGAAGGTCCTGCAACCTTTACGCACAGGTCTGTGCTTCGCTGGTCAATGTACAGGCGGCCGGCCTGGAACATGGCCTTGCGCTCCGGGTCATAGAAATCGGCCAGAACTACATAGTTATTGAGGAAACGGTAGAAATTCTTGTTAAGGCGCAGAAGTTTGTCCACCTCCTCTATGGAAAGTGCATTGGCTTCTTCGGCTTTATCTTTGGCAAGAAGGTCCAGCAGAACGGCCTTATTATCTTCTTTCAGGATGGCTTCAACCGCCTCAAGTCCAAGGTCTTCCACTTTGTCGCCTTTCTTTGCGCCCATCCAGTCAATGTAAGGTAAGAACTTTTTGACCAGCAGTGCCCAATCCACTTCGGAAATCTTGTCTTTCTTGAGATCGGTGAGTTCCACCATCTTGTCAATGGCGCCTTGCCAGGCAGGGTTCACAGCCTTCAGGTTAAGAATGCCGTCGGCCGACGGTTTGGCCAGGGGCTGCTGGGCAATCTCTTCTTCGGCCTTGGTCAGATTGCCTTCAATAGCTGCAATCTTGTCCACGCACACATCCACAGCCGATGCCGTTGCGGGGTCGAAGCTAATGAGACTGCAGCGCATGAAATAGTCGGCCACTTTATCCTTGATGGCATCTACCGCAGCAAGAGCATCGGCCGTTTTGTCGCCAAAGGGGAACACTTCCTTAGTGCCGGCTTTCTTCCATTCTGAGTAGTCTGCGCAGGCGGTGTAGAAAGCTTCCACATGGTCGGCCGTAATACCGGGAACACCGCTGCGGTCTGTTGCGCTGTCTATTCCGGCTATAGTCTCTATGAGTTTGGCAGTTGCCTCGTCATCCGCGCTGGCGGGGGTGATGATGCCGTCGCCGTTGAACTTGGTTTCGGCAAAAATCTTCACGTTGTCGGCGGTATCTTCCAGGGCGATGCTCTCTTTCTCCAGCTTCAGGTTCTTAAGTATCTGACGGGCCGATGCAAGGAGGCGTGCACCATCCGGATCGTCGGCATTGAACTGGTCGAAGGTCATTGAGTCGCTTTCTTTCAAAAGGTCGTCCGGATTCTTGACGATGCGGGTTAGCCACTGGGCCGTTGCAATTACGTCGTCAACTCTTATCTTGCCGTCGCTGTTTGTATCTATGAGCTTAAGCGTTTGGGTGTCAAACTCAAGGCCTTCTGCAGGGCAGCTTAGCACTGTCCACATCTTGCGGTCCAGTTCACCAAGATGGCGGATATCCTCACCGCTCTTGATTACAACGCGCACAGTTCCGCCTACGGAAGCGAACTGCCAGGGATAGGTTTCGGGGGTTTTACTACTCATATTCTGTGTGTTTTGGTTATTCGTTTGAGTAACAATCTTGTTAGCACAAATATAGTAAAAAATTTTGTGCGTTTACAATTTTTTTCTACCTTTGCAGTCCATTTAGAAAAAGGAGGTGTAAAAGCAATGATCATCGTACCCGTTAAAGAAGGCGAAAATATCGAAAGGGCCCTGAAAAAATTCAAGCGCAAGTTCGAAAAAACCGGTGCCGTCCGCGAGATGCGCTCCCGCAAGAACTTTGAGAAGCCTTCCGTGAAAAAGCGCATGGCGCTCCAAAAGGCTATCTATGTTCAGCAGCTTCGTCTCAAAGAAGAGCAGTAAGCTTTTACGCCATTATTATAAAGCCGGTTCCCTCTGCGGGAGCCGGCTTTTTTTTGTGGTTTGCCAACGTCATTGATGGCCTACCGACGCCGCATCCCGCATTTTGGGGCATTTTTGAGGGATGGCGCGTCGCCGCGACCTGGCATCCCGCATTTTTGGCTGTTTTTGCGGTATGGGACGTCGGAACCGGCGCTGGACATAAAAAAGTCTCGGAATAGCTCCGAGACTTTTTTTTAGTCTATGCGGTCGAAGCCTGTGTAGGGCCTCAGGACCTCCGGGATTTCTATGTAGCCGTCTTTCTGGTTGTCTTCCAGCAGGGCTGCAACTACGCGGGGGAGTGCCAGGGAACTGCCGTTCAGGGTGTGAGCCAGCTGCATCTTACCTTCCTCGTCCTTGTAGCGGCATTTGAGGCGGTTTGCCTGGTAGCTCTCGAAGTTGGATACCGATGAAATCTCCAACCAGCGGCCCTGGGCTGCGCTCCAGAGCTCGAAGTCGTAGGTGATGGCGCTGGTGAAGCTCATGTCGCCGCCACAGAGGCGAAGGATGCGATATTTGAGTCCCAGAGCGTTCACAAGGCTCTCAACGTGTGCTATCATCTCGTCCAGAGCAGCATAGCTGTTCTCAGGCTTTTCTACGCGCACGATTTCCACTTTGTCAAACTGATGCAGGCGGTTCAGGCCGCGCACGTCCTTGCCGTAGCTGCCGGCTTCGCGGCGGAAGCAGGGAGTGTAGGCAGTAAGTTTCTGCGGGAACTGATCGGCCCCAAGGATTACGTCGCGGAAAATGTTGGTTACCGGAACCTCGGCGGTGGGAACCATATAGAAATCATCCAGGTTGGCGTGGTACATCTGGGCTTCCTTGTCCGGAAGCTGGCCTGTGCCAAAGCCGGAAGCGGCATTTACCATCACGGGAGGCTCTACCTCTTTATACCCGGCAGCAGTGTTGCGGTCCAGGAAGAAGTTGATAAGGGCTCTCTGGAGCTTTGCACCTTTACCTTTATAAACAGGGAAGCCTGCGCCGGTAATCTTTACACCAAGGTCGAAGTCTATGATGTCGTACTTCTTGGCAAGTTCCCAGTGGGGGAGAGCGCCTTCCGGAAGCTGAGGCTCCGGACCGCCCATCTTAACCACTACGTTGTCCTCTGCGCCTTTTCCTTCCGGAACCTGCTCGCAGGGGATGTTGGGAAGAAGCACCAGAAGCTCGTTGAGCTTGGCGTTGTTTTCATCGGCCTGGGCAAGGAGCTCCGTAGAGCGGGCCTTAAGTTTGGCCACTTCTTCCTTGGCTGCTTCGGCCTCGGCCTTTTTGCCTTCCTTCATTAGCTGGCCAATGGCGGCTGCCGCCTTCTTTTGCTGTGCAAGGAGGCCGTCGCTTTCTGTCTGGAGGGCTTTGCGGTTGTCGTCCAGGGCAATTATTTTGCCCACAATCTCCGACGCATCGAAGTTTTTAACGGCGAGTCTCCGGATTACAAAATCCGGAGACTCGCGTAAAAGTTTTAAAGTAAGCATGTCTTAGTTCTCGAAGGGAAGTACGGAAACAGAAGATTTGTCTT
>JAGCWB010000035.1 GCA_017962065.1 Bacteroidales bacterium | reverse complement strand
GACTTCCGGCGTAGAAGGAGTGGCTTTTGCACCAGGGACCTCAGCCTCTGCTGAACGCACCCTGCCTATGGAATCCAGAACCTCCTGGGCCCTTTTCTGGGAATTCTTTATTTCCGTGGAGTCTGTAAGCGGCATCTGTACCTTGGCTACAGCAGGACCTGCGGCACTTCGGCGTGAAGTTCCGCAGGAAAGCAGCATACACACTGCAACAATTACTGACAACGTGCGTAACACGTTGCAAATTTAAGGAAAAAAGCTCATATCTCGAACTTAAGCGTGTTTTCCGGCTCCCATTCCTGAACCGAAATGTGGAATACGGACTCGGAATAGTTGATATAGAGCTTGAAGTCGGGCAGTATCGGCTGCTCCCAGCTGAATTTAACATCCTCCCTGAAGAAGTCCCACAGGCGGAACTCGTCAAGCAGTTCCCCGTCCTTTTCCCTGTAAACTTCCATGGTGAGCGAATGGTCTCCCTGCCTGGGGGCCACAAAACGGAATACCCCGGCCTGCTCTTCAGACGGTGTATACCTGAAAGCGCCCAGCACCGGTACCCCGCTCAGTGCGTCAATTCCGCAGGTGTTGCCTCTGATGCAAATACGGAAGGGGAAAGCGTCCCCTGAATCGGCAAAGCCTTCAAAATGAAGAAAATGAATCTCTACTTTGGAATGGTCTTTTTCCAGCGTAACGGGTATAAGGACCTCCTCCTCAAGGGCCGATGCGTTATAGTGGAAACGGTAGAGAGGTACTCCGTTCTGGCCTTCCTGAACAGTCCACTGCATGGGCCCCGACTGGTGCAGGTCATTGAACCCCAGCACGCCATAGCCCTCAACCCCTTTTGTCTTATGGACAGGAAGGTAGAAGGTCCGGTCTTTCATGGCCAGGAGCGTGGTTGTGTCCTGGGCCATGAAAGAGTTGTCCTCCTGCCTGAAGGCAGTGACATGGACCTGCGTTGCGGTATTAGGTTCGTTTTCCTCGTTTACGTCAAAGTACAAGTAACTGGGACAACCCGCCCGGTTTTCCATGACAAGGCTTCTGCAGGAAAGCAGCCCAAGTGCGGCGCCCAGTATTAGAAGCATTTTTTTCACGGGTGGGTCCTCCTTCAATTAGATGTTATACGTAAGATTGGTGGATTCCGACCATCCGTTCACCTGGATTGTCACGTTGGCTTTTCCGGTTACGGTATCGGTGTCGTCATCGTCGTTGTCCTTGCCCAGCATGGTAATGTTAACGGAGGTGATGTCGTAAGTGTGGTTGTTCACAAGTTTGGGCAGGGTAAACACATAGTAGGTGTCGTATTCGCGCTGATTGCCGTAATACATGCCTTTAACTGTAGCCCGCATGATAAGGCGGGTGTGGCGCACCGACCACTGCGCGCTGTTGGTGTCGTTCGTGGTGGGATTGGGATAGGCATAGTAACTGCGGTTCACGGTAACTTCGGTGCCGTTGGTGGGGCAGGAGATACCGGGATTCATGTTCATGTCGCTTACCAGTACAGCGGCATCGGACGACTCGAACTCCATCTTGTTGTACCAGTACGGCGTTGAAAGGAGTGCTGTATAGCGGTCCATGTAAGATGCGCCCACGACGTTCTTCAGATAAAGGCTCTTGATTGTAAATGTGAATCCCTCCAGGGCCGTACCGGTGAAATTCACCTTGACCTTCTGAAGGCATATCTGGCTTGCAACACGGTAAACCGGAACTGTGATATTGTTCCCGTTGGGGTTGTTTACAGGGTCAAGCGGCGTCACTTCCACGCCGTCGTTGTTGCCGGTCATGTGGAAATTGGAAAAAGAATTGTCTTTCAGATACGACACGGTGTTGATAAAGTCTTCCAGGCATTCCGCCTGGATTTTTTCGTGGTTTACGGCAACCCACACGTTCTTTTCTCCCACAAGGGAGGTGATGGATGTGCTTGTGCTTCCGTCGGAAATGAACTTGTCGGTTTCCTTTTCCCCGCTTTCCGAGTCAAAGATGAAAACCTGCAGGGTATTGACCTGGTTCGGCTGTACAGAAGACAGCTGGGCCTTTGTCTGTGGGTCTTCCAGGGAGATGTTCAGGATTCCTGACCCTTCCGGCACGGAGAGGGTTTCGGCTGGTTTAACATCCTGCACGGCTTTCTGGTTCTTTGTGCAGGAGAGGATGCCCATAACTGCAAGCAGGGCAAGGGAGAAAGTAAAAAAACGTTTCATAGTAACAGTTTTTTAAAGTGATGTAAATTGATCTTCTTCTTGTGAATTAAGGCCGTAGCGTTGTATCAGCACATATATTTCAGGGTCAAGGTTTCCGCGGAAAACATAGGAGCGGTCTTCCCTGCACGCATCCAGATAGCACTGGACGGCATCCTGGTCGTCGCCCCGTCTGGCGTAAAGGATGGCCAGCATGTAATTAACCGGGGCCGACCGCTGAAGGTCTTTCAAAATGGCCATTGCCGATGCGTTATAATCCAGCGACACATAGGCGATAGCCGTATTGAAGTCCTTGTAGTCGCGAAGGTAGGTAAGGGCTTTCCGGTAGTCTCTGTCCCTAAGGGCGCTTACCCCTTTCATGTAAACGGTGTCAAGTTCGGTCGTATGTACCGAATCCTTCACCATTCCGCGCCGATGCAGATAGAAATCAAAGCGCACGGTGCGAAGCCGGGGGTACAGCGATCCCCTCAGGTGGTTATAGAAACTTTCACCTTTCAGGGCCGATTCCCTGGAATCCAGGTCGGCAATATCCAAATGCTTGATATAACGGTTTTTATCGGCCCTGGTAAGGGTGGAATCTTCGTCCACCAGGAAAGAGAGCATGGTCCAGTTCTCGCCGGCCGACCTGGAGATGAAGCGTATGTCGGGAAAAACGGCCTTCTGTGCCTTTGTACGGCCTACTTTTTCGCTTCCGTCGTCGCCCACCGTAAGGGTGAAGGTGCTTCGCGCCTCCCTGTCTAACTCCCGCTGTACCGAATCCCGGTAATGGCGGATGAAGGATTCGAAATACGTTGCCACAGAGGCGGCCCGTTTCCTGGAAAGGGCGTCGTTCGAAGCCATGCTTCCCTCCGGGGAGGCCGATGCGCCGATGATTATCGAATCCAGCTCGAAAGTCTCATTGGTGAGCAACTGAACGATGTTTCCGCGTATGCGTGAAAGTTCGTCCCGGTTGTTCCACATGGCGGGATCCACGTCGGCCCTGCCGCTTTTGAAATCGACATAGCAGGCAGTATTAGCCGCCGCCCGGCGTTCCACAACCTTTGTCAGGTAGCGTTCTTTGCCATCGACAAGCGATGAGAGGGAACTTATATAAAAGGTAAGCGGCTGCGACGGGGACATGGTGTACAGCCTGGTATCGGCCTCGTAAATCTCGCCGGAGAGAACCACGTCCACCTTCCTCAGGCGTGGCCTGGTCATTATGGACTGGGTGTAGTGATAAACTATTTCACCGCCGGCGGAACGGATAACCGTGTCAAGCCTTATGCCTTCGGTCACTATGGGCGCCTTAACGTATTTTGCGTACATGGCATCCTTCCGGCCTTTGCGTTTTTCGTTGAGGTTTTTTCCGATCTGGTTGGTATAGTGCTCTATGGCGGCTTCCTCGGAAACACCGAAGTATGAACGGAATACCTCGTCGGAGACAATGGTGCTGTCGGTCTTTAGCGCGTACAGGCGAGGGATATTCCTTTTAATGAATATCTCCAGGTTCCTAAGGTCGATAAAGTGGGTGCTGTCCGTAATTATGGTCTTGAGGAAACGGTTGTACTGCTCATACCCCTTAAGCTGGTTTTGCCGATACTGCTGTCCGGTGATAAGCACGGGTTCAAGGCGCAGCGAATCTTCCAGGACGAACATGTCGGGGTAGAAGCGCAGCTGCCATCGGGTGTCCTGCATACCTGGAGGGACGATTATCTCGAAACGGAGGTCTATACGGCCGTTCCGTTCGGCCACGTTCCGGAAACGTGCGGTGATTACTGCGGCGTCAAGGACATCGGTAGCCACCATTTCTCCGGTGGCCTGGTCCTTTACGGCCTTCATTATAAGCACCTCGTTGCCTTTTTCGTCCTTCACGGTAAGGGTGTCCCTTTTTGCCACCGCAATGACACTGCGCTCCTCCTGTATTTCGTTACGGGACAATGCGAGGGTCGCGGCCAGCTCCTGCCGGCGTATGGCCTCGAGTTTTTTCATCGGCCCGCAAGAAAGAAGGAGCGCGGCTGCCATTGCCACGGATACTATCCTTGTGATATTGTTTCCGTTGTCCATCAATGCTTTACACTAGAATATCAGCTGGATAGCAACCCGTGCATCGGGAATAATGAACACTTTTGCACCTTGCTCAAGCATTACGCCGCACGACGGGCAGGAATACCGGATATACTTTTTCCAACCGCCCCAAGCTCCAATTCCAAGGTCCAGATTCCAGTGCTCAGACAGCATTACGGAATATCCGCCCGACAAACCTGCGCCATAGGCGTCTCCCTCTTCCGTGTCCCGTTTGACAATACCACCGGCGTTGTACACCATGTAGCGCACGTCAAATGCCGTCCACCAACCGGAGTAAACGTGCCAGGGCCACCATCTGAATCCGCCCCATGCCGTTAGCTTCCTCACTTGAAACTGCTTTTCAGGAGTGTCTTTAAAGTATGTCCAGGGGTTCAGTGCCGCTCCCACGTGGAGTGAGAAATTCTTCGACACCGCCACGGAGGCATCGGCATTAACGGTTCCCAGAGCAAGCCACTCTATACCGTTTGTTCCCACGGTGAAGCGCTGTGCATGGGCGGACAGGGCCATAATGGAGAGCACGGCTGCCAAAAGTATTTTCCCGACAGGTTTCATCTCTAATAATTTTCCTAATAATAATTTTCCGCTTGCATCTTGTCTTCTTCGCGCGGCAGCACTTTTACCGTACGGGCAATAACTTCCGTGGTGGTGCGTTCCTCGCCGTTATGGGCCGTGTATTTACGCGCCCTTATGCGGCCGGTTACCTCTACCCATACTCCCTTGATAATGTCGTACAGGCTGGGCAGGCCTTCGCGTCCGCCCCAGACGGAGACGTTGAACCAGGTTGGCTCTATGATGGAGTTGCCGTCCCTGTCAACCGAACTGTATTCGGTAATGACAGAAAAGTTGCACACCTGGTTAGAGCCGAAAGTGCTTACATCGGCGCGTCCTACCACGCCGCGTAACATTATTCTGTTCTGAAATTCCATCGTGTTTTTTGTTTTTTGGAATTGTACCGTGGGCCGGCCTGGCGGTGCGCGCTGTCCCGCTCCGGTCCGGTTGCAAAGTAAAAGCGCCCCCGCCGATTATTTTTCTGAAATCGGCCTTGGAGGTGCAGATTTTCACGTTTTTTACGATTTTTTGCGGTTTCTTAATGCGAATCGTAAAAAAAACAGCGCATCGTAAGAATCTTTTTTACGATTGATGTTTTTTGTTGTTTTAGCGAAACGTGAATTTTTTGAGGAATGTTTTTTACGATGCTTGGATTTTTGCCTTCCGCTTTGCACTTTTGCCCCAAAACGTCTGCGCTATGACATATGAATTGAAACAACTGTACAGGGAACCGTGCAATTGCCTTTTCTGCGGAGAACCCATCCCGGACGGAAGGCCCGACAAGAAATTCTGCAGTTCGGTGTGCAAGAACCGCTGGCACAACAGGAAGAACTCGTCACCCCGCGACAAAGTGCAGGTGCGCATTATACGTATCCTGGAGAGGAATTATGATATACTTGAGAGACTTGTGAACCTTGGTATCAAGCAACTTGATATCCTTATCCTTATAAATATGGGGTTCAACATTAACTATGGGACGTCGTACAGGAAGTCCGGGATACACGACAGGTACGCGTGTTTTGACATAAGTTACGAACTTACGCCTTCGCGCATAAAAAAAATAGTCCGCAACCCCATGGAAACGGGCGCGGACTTTAATAATCCCTGGAAAAAACCGGAGCCTAAGCGGCTGCCTGGGCGTTCTTTTGCTCTTTCTGCGGATCCTTGAACAGGATTGCAAATGCGAAAGCGACCACAAGGGAGTATGCTGCAAAGATGAACCATGAATTTGGCCAGCCAAAGGAGTTCACCACATAACCGGCAACATAGGAGCCAACAAAAGCACCGAGACCGTTTGTCATGAGCATGAACACACCCTGGGCACTGGCGCTAATGGATTTCTCTGTTGATTGTTCCACAAACAGGGCTCCGGAGATGTTGAAGAAGTCGAAGGCCATGCCGTAAACGATCATGGAAAGAACGAACATCCATACGCCGGGGCCGGGGTTGCCGGTTCCAAGCAGACCAAAACGGAGCACCCATGCCACCATTGAAATGAGCATTACCTTCTTGATTCCCAGTTTCTTAAGGAAGAAGGGGATAAGCAGGATGCACAGGGTCTCCGAAATCTGGCTGAGGGAAATGAGCATGGTGGAGTGATCTACGCCAAAAGTTCCCACATACTTGGGATCGTACAGCGAAGAAGAGGGATCTCCGAAGCCTTTGATATAACCGTCGGCAAAGGTATTTGTGACTTGCAGGGCCATACCAAGAAGGGCCGAGAAAATGAAGAAGATGGCCATTTTCTTTTCTTTGAACAAGCTGAAAGCCTTGAGGCCGAGTTTTTCCACCCAACTGCCGCCCTTTCCGGTGTTGGTAGCAACTGCGGGCAGGGTAAATGAATAAAGGCCCAGGACGATGCTGATGCCAGCTGACAGCCACAGTTGCTTGTTGGTGATATTGAAGCCAGTGAGGTCCACAGCCCACATGGCGGCAATGAAGCCGATGGTTCCGAACACGCGGATGTGCGGGAAGTCCTTGACGGTATCCATGCCTGCATTGTTAAGGGCGTTGAAAGCCACCGTGTTGGACAGCGAGATGGTGGGCATGTAGAAGCACACCGCGCCCAGCATAAGGGGATAGATACCCGAATATGTGGTTTGGAAAGACGCTGCGATAAGGAACGAAGCACAAAGGAAGTGGCACAGTCCCAGGGTCTTCTGGGCGGGGATGTACTTATCGGCCACTATGCCCATGAGTGCCGGCATGAATAGGGATGCGATGCCCTGCAGGGCATAGAAACTGGCAACTTCGATGGGGGAGAAGCCAAGTTTGACGCTAAGGTACGCGCCCAGTGAGATTAACCATGAACCCCATGCTGCATACTGCAGGAAATTCATGATAATCAGGCGGATAGTCAAGGATTTGTTCTTCATATTGGTTTTTGTTTACAAGTTAGCTTGTGGTATATCCTTACAAAATTAAGTAAAAATCTGATAAAAATGCTAACTTTGCTGGACAAAAAACAAAGGATGTTCAAATTTGAGATAAAAGCCGATGATAAAGCTTCCGCCGCAAGGGCGGGCGTGCTGGCCACAGACCATGGGGAAATCCAGACCCCCATCTTCATGCCCGTGGGCACCGTGGGCTCGGTCAAAGGCGTATATCACCGTGATTTACAGGCCGATATAAAAGCCCAGATAATACTTGGCAACACCTATCACCTGTACCTCCGTCCGGGCCTGGACACCCTTTTCAAAGCCGGCGGCCTGCATAAGTTCGAGCATTGGGACGGCCCCATCCTCACGGACAGCGGCGGTTTCCAGGTTTTCTCGCTGGCGCCAATCCGCAAACTCACGGAAGAAGGCTGCAAATTCTCGTCCCACATAGACGGCAGCAAGCACATCTTCACCCCTGAGAACAACGTGGATACCCAGCGCATAATAGGGGCCGATATAATTATGGCTCTGGACGAATGCTGCCCCGGCGATGCCGATGAGCGCTACGCTGCAAAGTCCCTCAAGCTTACTCAAGGCTGGCTGGAGCGCTTTGCAAAGCATTTTGACGAAACTGAGCCGCTGTACGGCTATCGGCAGGTAATGTTCCCCATAATCCAGGGATGCGTGTATCCGGAGCTCAGGAAAAGGGCTGTTGAGCATGCCCTCAAACTGGATAACGACAACCGCGGGGGCTATGCAGTGGGCGGCCTGGCAGTAGGGGAGCCCACAGAAAAGATGTACGAGATGCTGGAGATTACCTGTCCTCTTCTTCCCAAGGATAAGCCCCGCTACTTGATGGGCGTAGGAACTCCCGCAAATATACTGGAAGGCATAGCCCGCGGAATAGACATGTTCGATTGCGTGATGCCCACCAGAAACGGCCGAAACGGCATGCTGTTTACCTGGAACGGCATTATGAATATGAGAAACGCCAAGTGGACGGACGACTTTACGCCCCTTGATCCGGACGGCGCTTCGTTCGTGGACAGCTATTATACAAAGGCCTACATCCATCATCTTTTCATTGCCAAGGAAATGTTTGCCGCAATGGTGGCAACGGAGCACAATCTGGCATTTTATTTGGACTTGGTCCGCGCGGCGCGTGAGCACATACTGGCCGGAGATTTCCTTGCCTGGAAAAACGCCACGGTGCCAAAACTCATGCAGCGCCTATGATGGGAATCAAAAAGCTGGACGCTTACATAATACGCAAGTTCCTGGTGACCTTCTTCATGGCCATCCTGTTCCTTGCTGTCATTATCGTCATCTTCGATATCAGCGAAAAGATTGACGACTTTGTCCAGCACGAAGTTTCCCTTAAGGAAATCGTTTTTGACTATTACATCAATTTCGTGCCGTTTTTCATAAACAGGTACGTGCCCATGTTCGTTTTCCTTACGGTCATCATCTTCTCGTCCAAGATGACCCAGGATTCGGAGGTGGTGGCAATGCTCTCCAGCGGAATCAGTTACCATCGGCTTATGGTGCCTTATATGGCATCGGCCATCTTTATTGCCGTTTTATCGGCCTGGCTTGGAATGTGGGTCATTCCACATGCCAATGCAACCAGGGTGGCCTTCGAGATGAAGTACAACCGCTACATGAAGATGCAGGTGAAGCAAGGGCACGATATGCACTACAAGTTGGAAGACGACCATTTTGTGTATCTGGAAAGCTTCAGCGCATACAATAATACCGCGTATAACTTTACTCTGGAAGACCTCTCAGGCGGTACGTTAAACTCCAAGATTACGGCCGAGAGCGCCCGCTACGACACCCTCACCGGCGTTTGGCACCTTCGCAACTGGTTCATCAGGGACTACGACGAAGGAATGGGGGACAGGGTACGCTCCGGAAGGCAGCTGGATACGGTGATAAGCCTCACCAGGGACGATTTCTTCATCAACCGCTTTACCATCCAGGAACTTAACCAGAGGGAGCTGGAGCAGCTGATTCAAACCCAGATAAAGCGAGGCGACGCCTCGGTTAACCAGGCACAGATAGAAAAGCACAACCGCTTTGCACTGCCTTTCTCGGTGCTAATCCTTACGGTCATAGGCGTGGCACTGAGTACCAAGAAAAAACGCGGAGGCATGGGCGGTAACATAGCCGCGGGTACGGCCCTGGGCTTCTCATACATCCTGTTCATGCAGTTCAGCGAGATGTTCGTTGTAACGGACACCCTTCCCGCGCACATTGCCATCTGGCTTCCCAACTACCTGTATGCGGTAATTGCTGCCATACTGTATATTAAAGCTCCCAAATAAATGAAAGTCAAGATAGTAAACCATTCTCCGTATCCCTGCCCGGCATACGCTACGGAGCAAAGCGCAGGCCTGGACCTTAAGGCCAACCTGGATGCTCCGGTGGTTCTTAAGCCTTTGCAGCGTACACTTGTACCTACCGGCCTTTTCATAGCCCTTCCAAAGGGATTCGAGGCTCAGGTGCGTCCCCGCAGCGGCCTTGCCCTCAAGCACGGAATCACGGTGCTGAACACCCCCGGCACTATAGATGCCGATTACAGGGGAGAGATATGCGTAATACTGGTGAATCTCTCGGACAAGGACTTTGAGATTGTCCCCGGTGAACGCATAGCCCAGAGGGTAATAGCCCGCCATGAGCAGGTGGAGTGGGAGCAGGTGGATACCCTTGACGAAACAGAACGCGGAGCCGGCGGCTTCGGCAGCACAGGAAAGAAATGAATATCAAAGAATTATATCAGATATTTCTGGCATCGTCCGGCGTAAATACGGACACCCGTACCATAAAGGAAGGCCAGCTTTTTGTGGCCCTGAAAGGAGAGTATTTCGACGGCAATACCTTCGCCATCAAGGCATTGGAACAGGGCGCCTGCTGCGCGGTCGTAAGCGACACAGTCCAAGCCGATGACCCCCGTCTGGTAAAGGTCCCGGACACCCTCAAAGCCCTTCAGGAACTTGCCGCGTACCATCGCAGCCAATTGGCAATTCCCGTAATCGGCCTTACCGGAACCAACGGAAAAACCACCACAAAGGAGCTTATCCGCACCGTCCTGGCGGCAAAATACCGCGTAAGCGCAACGGAAGGCAACCTGAACAACGACATCGGCGTGCCTCTTTCCGTCCTTAAGATAGGTTCCGATACCGAAATTGCCATCATCGAAATGGGCGCCAGCCATCCGGAGGACCTGAGGCCGCTTCTTGCGGTGGCCCAGCCCACTCACGGCCTGATTACCAATGTTGGGAAGGCTCACTTGCTCGGTTTTGGCAGCTATGAAGGCGTAAAGCATGCAAAAGGCCTGCTGTACGATTACCTAAGGGATCATGACGGCATAGCCATCGCAAACGGGGACGATCCCGTCCTGCAGGAAATGCTGTGGGAGAGGGGAATGACCTGCATCGGGTACGGTATCGACGGCGCAAAAGTGCTGCCTTCGTCGCCGGAGCATCCTTTCCTCAGGATTCAATTTCCTGACGCCTTGCTGGAAACAAATCTGGTTGGTTCATACAACACTGCAAACATACTTGCAGCTCTCAAGATTGGCTGGTTCTTTGGCGTGGGCCAAAAGGAAGCTCTGGCCGCAATTGCTTCATACGTGCCTTCAAATAACCGCTCTCAGCTAACTAAGACAGAGCATAATACTCTTATTGTAGATGCCTACAACGCCAATCCGTCTTCCATGGCCGTGGCCCTGGATAACCTGGCGCTGGTAGAAGGCCGCAAGGTTGCCATGCTTGGCGATATGAGGGAACTTGGCGCCGACGCCGCTCTGGAACACAAAAAGGTTGTGGCCCGCTTAAAAGACGTAGAGGCCTATCTTGTAGGAGAAGAGTTCGCCAAAGCCGCGGAAGGCACTCTCATCAAAACCTTCGCCACCTCCGAAGACCTGGCCGCCTATCTAAAAGAGAATCCCATAAAAGGCTGTACGGTGCTGCTAAAGGGCTCGCACAGCACTCACATGGAAAAGCTTATAGCAGTGCTGTAAATTTTTTAGTATTTAGATTATGGCCGAGAGTAACTTCATAGACTACGTCCGTATCTTCTGTGCCAGCGGGCACGGAGGAGCGGGCAGCGCACATCTTCATAGGGCCAAGTATGTGCCCAAGGGCGGTCCGGACGGCGGTGACGGCGGCCGCGGCGGCCATATTATACTTAAGGTGAATCCGCAGTTGTGGACACTGATTCATCTGCGCTACCGAAAGGTAGTGCGGGCCGAGAACGGCGGCAACGGCGCCGAAGCCCTCAAAAGGGGTAAAAACGGGGCCGATATAGTGCTGGAAGTGCCTCAAGGCGTGGTTGTTAAGGATGCCGAGACTGAAGAAGTAATTACCGAACTGGTAGAGCCAGGCCAGGAATACATACTTTGTCCGGGCGGCCGCGGCGGCTGGGGCAACGACCATTTCAAAAGCGCTACCAACCAGACTCCCCGCTACGCCCAACCCGGCGAAGAAGGCGTGGAAGGCTGGTTCATCCTGGAACTTAAAGTTCTTGCCGATGTTGGCCTTGTAGGCTTCCCCAACGCCGGAAAAAGCACCCTTCTTGCCGCAATAACATCGGCCAAACCCAAGATAGCGAACTACGCATTTACAACGCTGGAACCCAATCTAGGCATCGTAAGGTATTACGACGACCGTTCCTTCGTAATGGCCGATATCCCAGGCATCATCGAAGGCGCGCATGAGGGGAAAGGCATCGGCATGCGCTTCCTGCGCCACATAGAGCGTAATTCAGTGCTGCTGTTTATGGTTGCGGCCGATGAAAAAGATGTGGCGAAATGCTACGAAGTGCTTCTGAACGAGCTTCAGGAATACAATCCTGAACTTCTGGTGAAAGACCGCGTACTGGCCGTTACGAAAACAGACCTGATTGACGAGAAACAGCGCGCAAAGATAGAGAAGAAACTGCCCGACGACATTCCGCACGTGTTTATTTCCTCGGTTGCCGGAACCGGCCTTAACGAGCTTAAGGAAGAGCTCTGGAAAGCCCTTACCAAATGAATTTAGATTCCATCATAGAGCTGGACCATCAGGCTACGCTGTGGCTTAATAACCTGGCTACGTCGGCAACAGACCCGTTTTGGCTAATGTTGTCGGACAACAAGTTCTGGTTTCCGGCCTACGGCATAGTGATGGTTTTCATGATCTGGAAACTTGGCTGGAAAAAGGGGCTTGCTGTAATTCTTTCACTTATTCTTTGCGTAGTGGTGATAGACCAGTCGTCCAACGTGGTAAAAGCCGGTTTCGAGCGCCTGCGTCCGTGCTACAATTCTTGGATGCTGGAGAACGGCATAAGGCTTCCCTACGGCGTCACAGGCCATCTTTTCGGTTTCTTCTCGGCCCACGCAAGCAACACCTTCGGCTTTGCCTCCAGTTCTTATCTTGGATTCAAACTTAATGACAGCGAGCACAGTTACAAGGCATATGGCTGGGGCGTTTT
>JAGCWB010000034.1 GCA_017962065.1 Bacteroidales bacterium | reverse complement strand
ACAAACTTATCCCATGTCCGCGGCTATGTCAAGAATTTGCCTGCGAGGGGTGCAAATTTTCACGTTTCTTACGATTTTTATGCTGTTTCGCTATAAAAATCGGTAGAAAAACGTGATACAACAAAATAAATCAATATGCTTTTTAGCCGATTTCAGAGAGTTCCAACCATCGCATTTCGGCCGTATCCAGCTCCTGCCGGAGTGCGCCGTAGCGGGTTGAGGCGGCTTGAAGTTCCTGAGGATCCAGGGTGCCGCCGGAGAGCTTGGCTTCAAGATCAGCCTTTTCGGCCTCCAGTTTTGGAAGCAGCTTCTCAAGGGCTTTAAGCTCCTGCTGCTCTTTCCATGTCAACTTTTTGGGCGCTGCTGTTTTCACCTTGGTTCCAACCGTTTCCGCCGGCTTTTCATCGGCCTTCCTGGAGGCCTCGTAATCCTTGATGAAGGTCCTGTACTCCGTGTAGTTGCCGACGAAGTCCTTTACTACGCCGTCGCCGCAGAAGACAAAGAGATGGTCAACCAGGCGGTCCAGGAAATGGCGGTCGTGGCTCACTACCAGAAGCGACCCCTTGAACTCCATCAGGTACTCTTCAAGGATTTCCAGAGTTACTATGTCAAGGTCGTTGGTAGGTTCATCAAGGATCAAGAAGTTTGGCTGCTTCATCAGGATGGTCAGAAGGTACAGCCTGCGGCGCTCACCTCCGGAAAGGCGTTCGACCGGGTTCTGGAGCATGTCGTGCGGGAACAGGAAGCGATTCAGAAGGTGCAGGTCTCCAACGGTTTCCAGCACGGTCTGCCCTGGCTTAAAATGCATTCCTTCCTGATGGTAATAGCCGATCTTCAAGGATTCGCCACGGTCAATCACACCTTCAAGGGTACCGCCCCATTCGGGCCTGTATCCGCCGGTGAGAAGGTTAAGGAAGGTAGTTTTGCCACTGGCATTCCGGCCCACAATGCCCACTCTTTCATAGCGCTGGAAGTTATAGGTGAAGTGACTCAGGTAGCACTTTTCTTCCCACCAGAAGCTAACGTCCTTGCAGTTGATGACTTTGTTGCCCAGATAAGTGGACTTTGCCTGGGTCTCGCTCATATCCACCTTGCGCTGGATGTAGCTGTCATCGGCCCTTTCCTTGATTTCCCAGAAAGCCTGCTTGCGGTATTTGGCCTTGCCGGTGCGGGCGCAGGGGCTGGCGTGCATCCATTCCAGTTCACGCCTGTATAGGTTACGGACTTTCTCAGTTTCGGCGTTGTAATTATCTATCCTTTCCTGGCGCTTTTCCAGGAAGTTCATGTAATCGCCTTTGTAGATGTAAATGCTGCCGCGGTCCATCTCCATTACCGTATTGCACACTCGGTCAAGGAAATATCGGTCGTGCGTAACCATGAAAAGGGTGCATCGGCTGTGCTTGAGGCGGGCTTCCAGAAACTCTATGGCGTCTATGTCCAAGTGGTTGGTGGGCTCGTCCATTATGTAGAAATCGGCCTCCGAAGCCAGCATTTCCGTTATTGCAACGCGTTTTACTTCCCCGCCGGAAAGGCTTTTCATCTGGCGCTCATGGTCCGAAAGGTTAAACTGGGTTAACAGTTGCTTTACCCTGTTCTCGTACTGCCAAAGGTGGTCCTGGTCCAGATGGGAGGTCCATTGAGTGGAGCTGTCCATTATTTGCCGGAAGATTGATTTCTCCGGATCAAAACTGTAGTCCTGCTCCAGGAATGCAATGCGTATATCCTTGAGGAACATTACCTTCCCGCCGCTGTCCGAGGATTCTTTGCCGGCCAGAATACGTAGCAGTGAAGTCTTTCCGGTGCCGTTGGGAGCAATAAGCGCCACCTTGTCGCCTTCGTTAATATTGAAGTCGATATTCTGGAACAGCACCTTAGGGCCGTAGCTCTTGGAAATGTTCTCTATTTGCAGGTAGCTTGGCATTTGCAGTGCAAAGATAGGCAAAAAATGTGATTGTGCGGCTTTTGGGGTGCCCGGGTGCACAAGGCGCCGATTTTGCACCCGGGCCATCGGTGGCTTTGGATTTGGCGGTCTTTTTTGTAACTTCGTAGGGTGAAGTATATCGTCAATACCTGTACGGACGCCCATTGGAACATGGCGCTGGACCAGTTCATGCTGGAAAGCCTGGACTTGGCGGAGCCGGTGTTCTATCTATGGCAGAATTCGCCCTCAGTAATTGTGGGCCGAAACCAGAGCGTCTATGCCGAAGTTAACCTTAGGTACCTGGAAGACAACGGTATAACCCTGGCCCGACGGGTTACGGGCGGCGGTGCAGTGTATCACGATCTGGGTAATTTGAATTACAGCATAGTGGGCCCGCTGGAGGCCATGGCCGATAGTTACGGCATAATGGAACACGCGCTGCAACGCCTTGGAGTCAATGCCGTCCGCTCCGGCCGCAACGACATTTTGGTAGAAGGCCGAAAATGCTCCGGCTATGCCAAGAGCATGAGCAAAGGCCACATGATGATTCACGGCACGCTAATGTGGGACGTGGATCTGGAGGCCCTCACCAATGCCCTGGCCGTTCCTGGCAGCAAATTATCGGCCGCCGGCGTATCCTCGGTCCGAAGCCGCGTGGCAAATTTGAAAGCCTGTCTGCCAGGCATGGCCGATATTAACGAATTCCGCACGGCGCTGCAGGAAATCCTAGCTGATGGAGATCAGGCAATAACGTTGTCTGGGAGGCAACTGAGCGCCGTTGATAAACTGGCCGATGAAAAGTTCCGCACCTGGGATTGGATATACGGCCACTCGCCGGCAACCAACTTT
>JAGCWB010000033.1 GCA_017962065.1 Bacteroidales bacterium | reverse complement strand
CGCTCACGCGGAAGGAAATAATTGTCCAGCTCTATAACCTTTGGATTCAGCTCAACCACCTTACACTGCTGTGCCACGCGCAGCGAAGAAGACGTCTTTCCGCTGGACGAAGGCCCGGCCAGGAACACAATCTTTACGCGGTCCCTGGCGGCGTAAATCTTATCGGCCAAGGCGGCATATCCCCTTTCCTGACGCGCCTCGCAAAGGTTTATCAGGTTTACGGCCTCTCCTGCAAGCAGCTTTTCATTCAAAGCACCAACGCTCACTATGCCGGTTGACTTGCACCAGTACCCATATTCTTTAAGGGTGGTGGTGAGTTTCATCTGCTTCTGACGAGGAATGGTGCGGGTAATATCCTCTTCCGACGGATACTGCAGGCAAAATCCATGATGGAAAGGCATAAGGTCAAACACCTTGAGGTAACCCGTAGACGGTGCCAACGGACCGTAAAAATTGTCCACAACCCCGTCCAGGGTATTTACCGTGCAGAAAAAGTTTCCAAGTGAGTGCTGCAAGCCGGCTTTGAGCTTTTGATTCTGGGCCAGGAAAACGGCTTCGGCATCGGCCGACAGCATTTTCTCCAACTTGAAAGGCAGGTCCAGGGCCACCAGGCGGCGCATTTCCTCACGAAGACGCATGATATCTTCGTCGGCCACGTGCTCTGCGCGGAACTTGCAGTACAAGCCGCTGGGCAGCGAGTGGTTAATCTTGAAGACTTTGTCCGGGAAAAGGGTGCGGGCCGCCCTCTGTGCAAGAAAGCATAGGGAGCGCACATACACGCTGTGGCCCTGAGGATGGTTATATCCTATGAATTCTACCTGATGAGGATAGAACATGGGATAATTCAGGTCCGTTAACTGATGGTCCACAAGAGCCGCCAGCACAGGATACTCCTTGCCGGTTTTGGGGTCTTTCACAGTTTGCGGAGCCACAGTGGAAATTTGGGCGCCAAGTGGCAAAAAGTAGTTTTTGCCGTCGTTTATGCAGGTCAGCTGGATTTTTTCCATAAACTATTTCTCACGAAGAGTAAGACCAAAGCCGCCGGAACGGGCCATACGCACTTTAAGGGTGCTGTCGGCCGACAGGAGATGATGGGTAATCTCGTAGGCCTGGGGATTGGTCTCGAAGTCGGCATCCGGGGCATCGGCATAAAGGGTGGCCTCATATACAACGCCGGGCTTGAGGAAATCCAAAGGAATCTCCACCTCGCGGGCAGTCTCGTCGGTTATGCCGCCAACGTACCATACGTCGTGAGGCTTTCCGCCGGCATAAACAAAGTCGTAGGCACCGGAAGTGCCGCTAAGCCTACCTGAATTAAGGGTGGAGAGTTTGGGATGGCGGGCGGTGACAATGTATGCACCGGGTTCGGCCATCAGGTAAATGCTCTTGTCCCAATCCACTGCCACGTCCTTGATGAACTGGAAAGCGTCCATGAAGCGGGCGTAGTTTTCCGGAAGGTCGGCAGCCATTTGCAGCGGGCTGTAGAAGGTTACGTAAAGACCAAGCTGGTTGCCGATGGTATGGCGCATCTTGCCGGTTTCACCGGGAGCGGTGATGGACATATCCTGTTCAAAGATGCCGGGGGTATAGTCCATAGGGCCGCCCTGCTCCCTTGTGAAGGGCAGAATTGTAGTATGACCAGGATTGATGTCGCTGCGGAATTCCGTGCCCATTGCACTCTCGTTGCCAATCATGTTGGGCCAGGTGCGGCACAGGCCGGTGGGACGCACAGCCTCGTGGGCATTCACCATAATATGATGCTTCGCAGCCTCTACAATAGCATAATGATAATGGTTGATGAGGGGCTGGCTGTAGTGATGCTCTCCGTAAGGGATGATGTCGCCTACATAGCCGCTCTTTACAGCATCGTAACCATACTGGTTCATAAGGTTGTAGGCAGCTTCCATGTGACGCTCGTAATTAACTGTGGACGAGGAGCTTTCATGGTGCATTATTATCCTGATACCCTTCTTATGGGCATAGTCGTTATGGGCAGGAAGGTCAAAGACCTCATAGTGAGTGACAAAGTCGAACACATAGTCCTTCTGAGCGCCGAACCAGTCTTCCCAACCTTCATTCCAGCCTTCCACAAGGATGGCGTCGAAGCCGTTATCGGCCGCAAAATCAATGTAGCGGCGAACATTCTCATTATTGGCGCCATGGCGACCGTGGGGCTTGGATTTGGAATAATCGGTTACGCCAAGCTGCACTGAAGGATAGTCGGAAGTATATGACCAGTGAGTTTTGCCGGTAATCATCTCCCACCATACACCCATGTATTTTGTAGGATGAATCCAGGAGACATCTTCCAGCACGCAGGGGTCGTTAAGGTTCAGGATAAGGCGGGATGCCAGCACATCGGTGGCCTTCTTGCAGACCTGCACCGTACGCCAGGGGCTTACGCAGGGAGCCTGCAGACGGCCCTTTACGCCCTGTGCATCGGGGGTAAGAAGGGTGGTGAAGACAAAGTTTTTGTCGTCCAGTTCGAGGCTGGTGGTGGGATAGTCCAGCACGCGCGCCTCGTGGATGTTGATGTACAGGCCGTCGTCGGTCTTCATCTGCAACGCAGTCTGCACAGACATGGGCGAAGCCACTGTCTGGGATGCATTGTACGGACGATCCACAGAATTGAGCGCACGTATATCCGACAGTTTGGATTCGTGGTAATTGTACTCCTGAGTGTCAAAGTCTCCGGGTATCCACCAGGCGGTATGATTCCCGGTAAGGGCGAATTCCGTTAGTTCATCGGCCACTTTAAAATAGGTGAGTTTGTTCTTCATGGGGAATTCGTAGCGGAAGCCAAGGCCGTCGTCGTAAAGGCGGAAACGCAGATTCATGGCAACGCCGTCTTCCCGCTCAAGGGCAACAAGAAGCTCGTTGTAATGGTTGCGGATTACGGCTTCCTCGCCCCAAACGGGCTCCCAGGTCTCGTCAAACGAATCTTTGGAAATCTCCTTGACTTCAAAGCCTTTGTCCAGATCGTTCTGGCCGATAAGCTTATAGCCTAGCCTGGAGGGCTTGATTACATCTTCCCCTTCCAGGGACAGGCTGTAAACCGGCGTGCCTTCCGGGGTCAGGCCCACGGTTAATTCCAGG
Organism: Bacteroidales bacterium; assembly: GCA_017962065.1. GTDB lineage: Bacteria > Bacteroidota > Bacteroidia > Bacteroidales > UBA932 > Cryptobacteroides. The sequence continues at coordinate 4,507 of JAGCWB010000033.1, read as the reverse complement.
GCGCCGTCCGGGCTCTGGATTTTATCGGCCTGGGTGAAACTCACGGCCGGGCAGCTGCATGCGCTAAGGGCGGCTACAGCCACGCCCAAAAGGACAATACTCAATTTTTTCATAAGTGGTTATCGCTTAAATTCTACAACGATGGCGCTCTTGGGAGCAACGGAGAAGCCGTTTTTGAGGGTGACGGTTTCGCCGCTAAGGATTTCCGTTCCGGTTACCGGACCTTCTACAAATTCACGGTAGTGGTCCCAGTCCAGGGTGCGTGGTTCGGAATTATTGTTCAAGTAAACGAACACGGCGTCCGTATCCGTATAGCGGAAGAAGGAATAGCTGTTGTCCGTAATGTTTCGGGCGCCAACGTTCATGCGGGAAAGGAAATGCAAGGTTTTGCCCTCCTGGACGGCCTTGCAGCTTTTTCTCCACTGGAACAGGGTGCGGGTGTAGTCGTGCAATTCGGCTGCAGTTGAGTACATTTCAGGGGCCGATGCACGGCCGATGGCCGTGAACAAGTTGCATCCGTCACCCACCCAGCCGCCGGGGAAGTCTATGCGCTTGGCACCGTCGTGGCTGGGGCAGTCCTTGCGCTCCAGGAACATCATCTCGTCACCATAGTACAACTGCGGAATGCCGCGGACGGTGGCAAGGAGGGTAAGTGCAAGCTTCATCTTTGCAGGATCGGCACCCCAGGTGTCTCCGCTACGAGCATGGTCGTGGTTTGCAAAGAATATCATCAGGTTATTAAGGTCCTGATAAACAAAGTCCTGAGCCAGAACGGTGTACACGCGGGTGAGGCCTTCATCCCAGAAAACCTGCTCCTCGTTAAGCGCCTGATGTATGGCATGTTCCAGCGGGAAGTCCATCACACATGGCAGATTGGAGTTGAAGCCGTTCTTGTTGGGGTTGTCCTTTTGCCAGTATGCAACCTGAGGGATGTTGTAGTCCCAGCACTCCCCTACTATGTTCAAGTTGGGATACTCGTCCGTGACGGCCTTGCACCACTTGGACATGGGGTCAGGCTCGTTGTAAGGATAGGTATCCACACGCAGTCCGTCAAGGCCGGCATATTCCGTCCACCACACAGCCCACTGCTGGAAGTACTTGAGTACAAACGGATTGTCAAGGTTCATATCCGGCATAGACGGCACGAACCAGCCGCTTTCCTGACGGTCCCTGTCGGCCTTTGAAGCGTGGGGATCCATGTACACGGCGAACAGGGCGTTCATTTGCATGTAAGGATCGTTCACGTGATACCAGTCCTTGAAGGGGGCCTCTTTCATCCACCAGTGCGAAGTGCCGCAGTGGTTGGTTACAACGTCCATTATAACCTTTATGCCGCGCTTGTGAGCCTGGTTCACGAACTCCTTGTACAGAGCATTGTCGCCAAAACGGGGATCGATATGATAATAGTCGGCACAGGCATAGCCGTGATAAGACTCAGAGGGCTGGTTGTCCAGCAGAAGCGGAGTGCACCAGATGGCAGTTGCTCCAAGATCGGCAATGTAATCCAGATGGTCTATCATGCCCTGGATGTCGCCGCCGTGACGGGCCACAGGGTCTTTCCTGTCCACCTTGTCCGGGGTTTGGGGAACGTACCACGGCACCAGCGAACCATCCACATACTGTCCGCCGGGCCATCCTTTGTCGTTAGCCGGAGTGGCCGATGCAAAACGGTCCGGCATGATAAGATATATCATATCGGCCGATGTGTAGCTTTCCCTATTGGCACTCCCCTCTTCCCTATCCTGAATCAGGTACGGGTACTTGAACGACTTTCCGTCGCGTGAGAATATCAGGTAATATGTGCCTGCCTTGGCCGATGATGCAACCTCAACATCCACGAAGACGAAGTTGGGACTGTCGGCCTTATGGACGGCCTTGACGGAAAGGCCTTTGCCAGAAACGGCTATGTCGTAGGACGACACTTCCGGGCCCTGGATCATGAGCTGGAGCTCCGTCTTCATGCCGATCCACCAGCTTAAGGGCTCTACCCTGGCCACTTCCTGGCTTGTTGCATCCGGAACCTTGGACGGGTCCGGAGTCTTGGACGACGAGCAGGAAACAGTGAGCGCAACGGCAGCCATCAGTATATACTTTTTCATCGTTTACTTGGTTAAGACAATGTACTCGCCGGGTTTGAGGGTGAATGTGGCGGGGCCGGAATATACCTCGTCGGTGAAAGCTTCCGTGTATTCGCCGTCAAGTTCAAGTGCCACATCCACTGCATCGGCCTCCAGGTTCTTGAAAGGCTGTGCGGCTTTTTCGCCCTGAGGACGGTTGTCGTTGGCGTCTTCGGCCTTAGCTTCGGCAGCCTGATCTGCAGGAACGGGAACGCCGAAGTTTGCAAGTACTATAACTTTGTTGCCTTCCACCTCACGGGAGAATGCCATTACGCCTTCCGGAGCGTCCAGGTACTTGATTTCACCACCTCTTTCTCCGGCGGCAAGAGCAGGATTGTTGTGCTTGAGCTCTGTGAGCCTGTGCCAGAAAACGGTATACTCATTTACGCTCCAGTCTTCGATGGGATCTTTCTCGAAGAATTCCAGGCGGCGGTCCAGGCCGATTTCCTGGCCGGTGTAGATGAGGGGCTGGGAACCGGGAAGGGTGAAGCAAAGCACGGCGCAGGCGTTTGCAGCGGCGCCTTCACGCTCGAATTCAGTGCCCGCCCAGGAGTTTTCGTCGTGGTTGGAGGTGAAGGTTAAACGGAATGCCTCCTTGGGGAAGCGGCGGGCGTCACGGGCAATGTAGTCCTTGAGGTCCTTCACGGTCTTTGCGCCCTGTGCCAGGCCGTTGAGCAGGTGATGGAGTTCCCAGGCGTAGTTGGCGTCGAAGGTTTTGCGGGAATCGGCCAGATTATCTCTCTCGGCCTCGGCCAGGAGGTAGATTTCCGGATAATCCTGTTTCATCTTGGGAAGGATGCCTTTCCAGAACTTGGCGGGAACTTCGCCGGCGGCGTCGCAGCGGAAACCGTCAACGCCTTTTTCCAGCCAGAAGCGCATTGCATCGTCCTGGGCGGCCCATACTTCCTTGTTCTCGTAGTTGAGGCTGCGGGTGTCTGTCCAGTCATATTCCCAGATGGCGTTGCCGTCCTTGTCCCTTTCATAGAAATCGGCCGGCTTTTCTGTCATCCATACATGGTCCGGGGCGGTCTGGTTGGCAACCCAGTCCAGAATTACCTTCATTTCCAGCGTGTGAGCTACGTTGACAAGATGCTCGAAGTCTTCCATGGTGCCGAACTCCGGATTAACTTTCTTGTAGTCGGAAATTGCATAGTAGGAGCCCAGGGTGCCCTTTCGGCCTTCTGTGCCTATCTCGTACATGGGCATGAGCCATAAGATGTCCACGCCAAGGACTTTCAGACGGGGCAGTTGGGCCTCGACAGCCTTGAAGGTGCCTTCCGGAGAGAACTGACGGACGTTAACTTCATAGACCACAGTGTTATAGGTCCAATCCGGATGAGCCGGGGTGGTTTCTTTTTCTTTGCAGGAGAAAAGAAGGGCAAGAGCCGCAAATGCAATAAGAATCTTTTTCATATTGATACGTTTTATTAGTTTCTTAAATCATACAATAATACAAAAATTCCGTCGCATTTCCAACGCCCGCGCTCTTTTTAAGGACGAGTGGAAACGCAGGGCCGCCGAGTGGAGGCCGATGTGAGTTTTTTTTCGTATCTTTGTGCGCTTTATAAGAGACAACGATATTTATTATGGCATACGCAGAGTTTAACGAGCAGGAGCTCGGACGCAGAGAATCTTTGACTAAGTTACGTGAACTGGGAATAAATCCGTACCCGGCACCCATGTATCCGGTAAACACCACATCGGCCGAAATAGCCGCCGGCTTCAAGCCGGAAGAAGGCAACTTCCAGGATGTGTGCATTGCCGGCCGAATCATGAGCCGCCGCATTATGGGAGCCGCTTCCTTCATGGAGCTGCAGGACTATGCAGGCCGCATTCAGGTGTATGTAAAACGTGACGAGATTTGCCCCGGAGAAGACAAGACCATGTACAACACCGTGTTCAAGAAGCTTCTTGACATCGGTGACTTCGTGGGTATCAAGGGCTTCGCTTTCTTCACCCAGACGGGCCAGCTTTCCGTCCACGCAAAGGAACTCACGGTTCTGAGCAAGTCCCTGCGCGTGCTGCCCATCGTGAAAACGGATGCCGACGGTACCGTACACGACAGTTTCGAAGATCCGGAGCTGCGCTACCGCCAGAGGTATGTGGACCTTGTGGTGAACCCTCAGGTAAAGGAAACCTTTGTGAAGCGCACCCAGATTATCAACTGCATGCGCCAGTGCTTCAACGAGGTTGGCTGCCTGGAAGTGGAAACCCCTATCCTTCAGGCCATTCCCGGCGGTGCAACGGCCCGTCCGTTCATCACCCACCACAACGCTCTGGACGTGGACATGTACATGCATATTGCCAATGAACTGTACCTCAAGCGCCTGATTGTCGGCGGCTTTGCCGGAGTGTATGAGTTTGCCAAAAACTTCCGCAACGAGGGCATG
>JAGCWB010000009.1 GCA_017962065.1 Bacteroidales bacterium | reverse complement strand
TCTGCGACAGCAACTGGCCGGTTAACGGAAACAAGGCCAGCAGTTCAAGCGGCGAATGGGGGCGCAGCAGCTACGGCGATTCCGATGAGATTTAATAAAGGAAGATCGATGAAAAAGATACTGTTATTAATGGCAGCCCTGCTGGCTGCAATGACATGGACCGGATGCCAGGACACCCTTGAAGAGGATGTCATCACGGACCCGGAAGAGACCGCTGAAGCGGGAATGGATGCCGTAGCGACACTGACCATCGAGGCCGGCAAGGGCGCGGACACCAAGGCGCTGGCTCTGGCCGATGACGGCACTACTGCAACCATAAGCGCCTTCTGGAGCGAAGGCGAGCAGGTGACGGTATTTAATCCCTCCGGCTCTGCCATAGGCACGCTCACCGCAACTCCTAAGGAAGACAACACCAAGGCGACGCTTTTCGGCGAGATTACCATATCGGGCCTGTCGGTCGGTCAGAACCTCACTCTGCTGTTCCCTGCGGAAACGTGGAGCTATGAAGGCCAAAACGGCAAACTGCTGAATACCCCGGCCCATTCCGACTGGAAATCCATCGAGAAAAACTTTGACTTCGCCAGGGCCACGGTAACCATCAAGGAGATTACGGCCAGCAACATCACTACCACGTCGTCCGCCACCTTCGAGAACCAGCAGAGCATCTATCGCTTCGGCTTCCTCCATGGCGGCTATACCATCCCCGCCGAAAAGGTAATGATTACCTCCAACCAGAACATGCTTACAAAGAGTGTAAACGCTGTGTCGGGCAGCAATACTTACTTTACCTCCGGCGAGGCCATGACGGTGGACCTGAAGACAACCCCGTCTGCAGGAGAGCTGATCTACGTCGCCGTCCGTAACGGCAACACCACCCAGGACGACACCTTCAGCTTCACCATCTACGACGTCAACGGCGCGACCTACAAAGGCAGCAAGACCATTCCCTCCGGCAAGCTCTCCAGTCCTTTCGTGAGCGCCAAGAACGTGGGCCTGTCCCGCCTGGAGCTTCCGCAGGGCGCGACAAACGTAACAACAGCGCTGTAATGAAAGCCGTCAGGCCCATCCGTTTCGCAGCGATGACGCTGCTGCTCACATTTGCACCTCAGGCCACATGGGCCTGGCAGGGCGCCGGCACAGAGGAATCTCCGTATCTGATTGCCGATGCAGACGACTGGAACACGCTGGCCGACCAAGTGAATGCCGGTAATGATTTCGCCGGCAAGTACTTCCGACAGACCGGAGACTTAACAGTTTCCTCAAAAATACTGGGTTATCCCATAGAGGACGAGAAATTCGTAACTTTCAACGGCATTTATGACGGTAACGGACATACCATTACCGCATCGATCAGCATGTCTGACGAACGATATGTTGCCCCCTTCCATTGCATCGCCAACGCCACCATCAAGAATGTAATTGTGACAGGTAGCGTTGCCGTATCGGGGACTGCGGCCATCGACCGCCGTCGGCACCCTGCCGGCCTGGTAGGTGTGACAGGCGGCACCTGCATCATACAAAACTGCAGGGTGAGTGCCAACATCAGCGGATGCGACTATCTTGGTGGCATCCTGGGGCACAGCATGCATGCAAACGTTACAATTTCCGGTTGCGTGTATACAGGCACAATAACGGCTTCAGGTACAAACTACACGGGTGGATTGATTGGCTGGGGAGGTGGGACCAGCAATTTAAATGTATCTATCGAGAATTGTCTGTTTGCCGGCTCATATTCCGGTAGCGGCAAGTTCCATCCGGTAGGTTGTTACTATACTCCCGATACGGACAACAGGTCTGTCAGAAATACCTACTATACAGTTGCGACCAATACGAATGAAAATGATGGCAGTTTATTCGTCAAGGGGCTATCCTACAAAGGCAAGATGCGGTATTCCATTACCGCCGGCACTTATGTAACCATCAGCGGTCTCGGCACTGCCACCGCCGCTTACGACGTCAGCGGCATCACGGCCTATGGTATAGGCATCAAATACAATGATGTGTATTATGCCGGCGGCGATGAGTCCGTCAGCATTACCATCAGTCACGCTACGAGGGCCGGCTACACTTTCAGCCAATACACCGTCACCGGCGGTGGCTCGCTGACCACTCCTTCAACGTTTGCGATGAGCGCTGCCAACCAGACCATCAACTCTGAGTGGACAGTGGACGCGAACCTGGCTGTTCCCGTAGCTTCGGCCACCATCCTGGGCGAATCCAAGTTCGTTACCACCTTCTACCATGGAACACTGGATTACCAGCTTCCCACCGGCGCCCTAGCTTATACCGCCGGCAAAGATGTGAACAAGGTGGTGTTCTACCGCATCGGCACGGATAGCAATGTCATCCCCAAGAATACGGCGGTCATCATTGTGGCCGATTCTGCGTCTGTTACCCTTACTAAATTAGACTCCACGGACGTCAGCGCTAAAGCCAACAACCTCCTGACGGGCTCCGATACCGATTATACCGTGCCATCCGGTACGGCCTACGTGCTGGGCGTTGTAGGCGGGACGCTGGGCTTCTACCCCATCACCGGAAACACCGTCCCCGCCGGGAAGGCTTATTACGTCGTAAACTAGATCGATTTGATGGCGTATCTTTCATATATCCGCCTTTCCGCGTTGGTGCTGCTGCTAACGTTTGTGACCATGACAACATGGGCGCAAAGCACGGCATATGTATCAACGTACGATGAACTGTCGGCAGCTGTTTCGAATGCGTCGGTGAACAACATCGTTGTGACGGCGAACATCGATGTGCCGTGCGGAACTTCCGGAAACGCAGGAAACGCGGATCTGACCGGCGCCTCTACTGCGCAGCTCATTATCAATCGTACGCTCACGCTACAAAGCCAGGCCGGGTCAAAGTTCATTATCAAACGCATCGCAGCAAATGGTGCTAACGCTTCAACACTGAAATCCATGATAGCCATCCGGGGTAACGGTCATGGGAACAATGGCAATGATAATCTCACGGAGAACAACGTTGAGGTGTCGTTCACGAATATCATCATTGACGGTGGCGCCAACTGGGGTGCTTCCAACGTCAACGAAAGGCGGAATAGTGCGGCCGATGCATATGGCAATGCGGGACGTTCGATGATAGATGTATATTTGGGAGGTGTGCTCAATCTGGAAGATGGAGTGGAGCTTCGGAATGGCTATACCACCAAATCGGACAACTCGCTTTTGAATGATGCAAGTACCTCGCAGTGTTTCGGAGGTGCCGTTCGTGTGGATTATCACAATAACACGGGGGGCGGTACCGTTAACATCAAAGCTGGTGCGAGCATTCACGATTGCACTGCACGAGGCGGTTACGGTGGAGCATTGGGCGCCTATAATTATGCCCGTCTGAACCTCTATGGAGGAACTATTTCCAACTGCTCGGCTACCAACGGCGGAGCAATAGCCTGTACGTATAGAAGTGCTACAGGCTACGGTTCGGATTCTGCGGGTACTATTCGTATGTACGGAGGAACCATTTCCAACTGTCACGCTAGCCATGGCGGTGCATTTCTCATGCATGGGACTAATGTAGATGATTATTTTTTAGGAGGTACTATTACTGGGTGCAGCGCCACTGACGGTGGTGTAATGTATGTCGGAGAAAAAAATAGTTCACCAAACGTTCATTTGGTAGCCCATAGTTCTGGGCGGTTGACGATTAGCAGTTGCAGTAATACACATGCAACTTCTGCAGAGAGTACCGGAGGTTATGATTATATATATTTGAATAAAGGAACGATTTCCGAGACTCCTGTTTATCAAGTCACCTTCATTCATAACAACACCGAATTCGCCGTATTACATGTTTTGCAGGGCGATTCATTGGGCGAAGCCTTCCCTGCAGCACCTGTCAATGCCGGCCTGCGCTTCCTGGGCTGGTATAACGGCAACACACAGGTAACCAGTTCTACTGCCATTACGGACAATATCACCCTGACCGCCAAATGGGATTTCTATGGAAGCGGCACTGATGCGGACCCGTACCAGATTCCTTCGGCTAACGCGTGGAATTTACTGGCCGACAGAGTGAACGACGGGAATTCATATTCGGGAAAGTACTTCCGCCAGACGGGAGACTTTACCATTACCAGGATGATGGGAACCGCGATTAACGCCGACGGCGGAAATAATGAAGAAGAGTTCAAAACCTTTAACGGCACTTATGACGGG
>JAGCWB010000032.1 GCA_017962065.1 Bacteroidales bacterium | reverse complement strand
CCGCCGGCGGAACGCTCCCAGATGTCGAAGACGTTGGCGGCGCTGCGTACGTCCTGCTCGTCATCATTGCGCCAGAACCAGCCGTCGCGGATGGATACGTCGGTCTCCGCCGGCTGATAATGGAGCCAGAAGGGCTTCTCGTGGTTTAAGAGGACGTTCCGGCTGCCCAGATCGGCATCCATAAGGTCGTCGAACATATTGAGCCCTGCGGGATCCCGGTCGTACGGGATGACGTTCCACTCCGACTCACGGGTTTCTCCGGCCTCGTTGCCGCACCAGCGCAGGTCTTCCTTGCCGAAGATGACGGCATCAGGCGCGAGCGTATGGATTAACTCTTTCCATGCCAGATAGTTATACTGCTGGCCGCCCTTATGCTTGGGGTGCGCGCCGTCGAACCAGAGTTCGGAGACCGGGCCGTATTCCGTAAGGAGCTCGAAGAGCTGGTTAAGGAAATACTCGTTGTAGTCGTCGACTTCGAATTCGAAGGTGGTGCTGTTGGCGAAGGGGCGGCCCTCCACCGGGCGGGGAATGGTGCGGAGAGTGGCTGCGCTGCCGTTTCCGTAAAGGCCATCAGGCGATTCCATCTGATACAGGTCCGCCGGAGAAAGGTAGAATCCAAACTCAAGACCATATTTGGCGCAGGATGCGGAAAGCTCTTTTACAATGTCTCCTTTATACGGTGAAGACGCGACTCCGTGGCCAGTATACCGGCTGGGCCATAGCACAAAGCCGTCGTGATGCTTGGCCGTGAGTATAACCCTTTTCATTCCGGCGGCTTTGAAGCACTCGCACCACTGGTCCGTATCTATGCTTTCAGGATTAAACACTTGCGGGTCCTCTATGCCGCTGCCCCATTCCACGCCGGTGAAAGTGTTGGGTCCGAAATGGACAAAAGCTTCGAAGCCGTTGTCAAGCGCATGCAACTGCCCGGGCGCAGGAGTGACCTTCACCGCCTTGGCAATGACGGCCTCCGGCGAATCTCCGGCCTCCACCTTTATGGTGTGCTGCCCGCTGCATGCAGCGAGGGCAATGGCAGATATGATGGCTATGGCTCTTCTCATATTTACAAATATAACATTTTTTATGAAAATCCTCCGCGCGGTGCTGCCGGTCTGCTTTTTCATGGGATGACCGACAGCAAAAAAGGTTCTTCGTCATATTTCGTGCAGGTTTTTCTGCGCATAGAGGATTATTTTGATTAGCAGGAGGTCATCTTTAGCCCGCCCATACATGCTTCGCTTAACGGCTTTGACTTTGTTGTTACAGCCCTCTATCGGGCCATTGCTGATTCGGTACCGAATGGCATTCTTAATGGCCTTTATGTCATCAGGGAGATTGTTTACGAAAGAGGCAATATGACTATATTTAGTGTTTTTGTGCCCTTCTATCCAAGTATCTAAGTTTTCCACGGAGGTTCCAGTAATAACAGCTCGGAAGCTCGTATAGACTTCCCTAAGTTCCTGTAATGTAGGAGACTTTTGTATCAACTCCTCGGCTCGGAGTCTTTCTTTGGAGCATTCTCCTGTTTCTTTGTCCACGCCATAGTCTGGGTTAGATACGTATATACTCATACGCTTTGAGGTCAGGAGCTGTCCTCTTGCCGCCCACTCACATTGCTTGTCCGTCAGCGGCAATGGATTATTACCGAACCCCTGTTTGGGCCTATATTCAGGGAATGTTTTTTTCATCCCTTTAATCAATGCTTTCAAGCCAACCTCGCCTCCGGAAGACTTTATATCCCTCCATATTGCACTATAACCCTTACCGTTCTTGACTCCGGAGACAATTATATCCATATAGCGCGCTACAACTTTTGATGCTGTTTTTTTCCTTCCTGTCGGCATGTCCATGGAAAGATGTCTTTTTACTGTATCGTCCCTAAGATGCAACATCCTCCATATTGTGGTCATAGAATGACCCTGGCGATGTAGTTCATGGACCTTGTTGAACATCTCGATATCATGTTCGGTAGGTGGTTTATACAAACCATACCATGAGGACGTTTCCGTTTTTTTGTCGCTGACGACATCTTCCACCTCCGCCTGTATTTGGCTCATGGACGCTTTCAGTTGATTAGAGACATGCTCTCCGCAGTTCTTTACAAGGTGGAACTTGTCTGCAACTTGCTTTACCCTTGGGCGGGCGGCTTTTATCGCTCCAGCATATGCAAGAGACCGATCTCTGGATATTATGGTAGCGCCTGTATACTTGCGTAAGGCCCGGGCAACGTCTTCCTTCTCCCTGCTTGGGACAATCTCCAGAGGTATATGAGAGTCTGCATCTATGATAAGTGTCCTATACTCACGCCCTTTCCGTGTCGCAAAGTCATCAATACACAAATGTTTGTAAGAAGCATAATCTATCCTATTCGCAATACCTCTTATTATCCTCAAAGCCGTAGATGGGCTGATAGGCATTCCCAATGATGCACACTGACGAGCTCCTACAGTAGCCGCAACTAGTCCAAGTGTGTTTTCAAGTACTTTACGTTGGTCTGGCGTTCTTCTTTGATACCATTCTGTCAGACCTGCACATTGGCCTACGAATGTTTTGTGGCGGCACTTTGGATTTACGCATCGGTATCGCGATACTTCTACTTTCAAGATAACCTTCAGACCATGAAGTGGCATGTCTGAAAGTGTGCGTTCATAGGTGGAGTGTACACGGCTGCTACGGCGATTACAGTACGGACATTTTGCAGCATGATGGGTGGATCTCAATCCTGCCTCTATATATCCCTCATGTTGTTCATATTTATAACAATGGACACTCTCCCATCCACATAGTCCAACCAACGTTTGGTTAACTCTTTGCTTTGGCGTATCTTTGCAAATAACTATTTCGGACATTCGTAACCGTTTTATTTTCAGCACTTTAAGTTACGAAAAATAATCCAAAATAGCAAGGGTAACCCGTTGATTTTCAGTGGGTTACCCTAATTATTTTGCACGAAATTTGACGAAGATTCTCAAAAAGGGCCTGAAATGACGTCGGTCGTCCCATTAAAAGGATGACCGACGTCACTTTAACTCAGAGGTTGAAGAATTTCGGCGTTACGATAAGCATCAGCCAGCCCCACTGGAGGCGGTTATGCTCGTCTGAGCGCTTGAGCAGGGACATGATTTCCGTGCCGTGCATATAGGAGTAGCCGGCCAGAAGGGTTACGTCAGGGGCCAGCTTCCAGTTAAGGGAAAGTTCCCACTCGTTTCCGAGCGATTTTCCCTGCCCGTCAACATCCACGCTCGTAGCCAGGTAGTGCCACGTCCCCTGAAGACCGAACTTCTTCGAAGGACTCCATGTGGCACCGAGGTGCAGGTCCTGCAGGCCGGGAGTGTTGCCGCCATAATAAGTTGTAACGTAGAAGAAGTCCATGGCTCCGTAGAACTTGTGGTGAGAGCCGAACATGGGATT
>JAGCWB010000031.1 GCA_017962065.1 Bacteroidales bacterium | reverse complement strand
GAACAGGATGGTCTTGGCCCCGGCCTCGATTTCCGGCATGAAGGCGGAAGTGTACAGCGGGCGGTTCAGCAGACGATCCGGCTGGCCCGCCTGGACGCTGGGCTGCCACAGATAGTCGCCGTTGTTATTCTTCAGCTTGCGGATCGCCTTTTCCTTGATTTGGCGCACCCGCTCACGGGTGAGATCCAGCCGTTCGCCGATCTCCTCCAGGGTCATTTCCTGGCAGCCGATGCCGAAGAAAGACTTGATGATTTCCCTTTCCCGGTCCGTGAGGGTGCTGAGGGCACGCTCGATTTCCGTGTTGAGGCTTTCGTTTACCAGGCCGCGGTCTGCGCTGGGAGAGTCGTCGTTGGGAAGGACGTCCAGAAGGCTGTTGTCCTCGCCTTCCACAAAGGGAGCGTCCACACTGACGTGACGGCTGCCAACACGCAGAGTATCCGAGATCTTGTCCTTGGGAACATCGATCATTTCCGACAGTTCCTCGTTGGTGGGCTGGCGCTCGTTCTCCTGTTCAAAACGGGTGAGGGCCTTGTTTATCTTGTTCAGGGAACCCACCTGGTTGAGGGGAAGGCGCACTATGCGGCTTTGCTCTGCAAGTGCCTGGAGAATACTCTGGCGGATCCACCATACCGCGTAGGAAATGAACTTGAAACCACGTGTTTCATCGAACTTTTCCGCAGCCTTGATAAGGCCCAGGTTGCCCTCGTTGATAAGGTCCGGAAGGCTGAGGCCCTGGTTCTGGTACTGCTTTGCAACGGACACCACGAAACGGAGGTTTGCACGGGTAAGCTTCTCAAGTGCTTCCTGGTCTCCCTTGCGAATACGCTGTGCAAGTTCAACTTCCTCGTCCGGGGTTACAAGCTCTTCACGGCCTATTTCCTGCAGGTACTTGTCCAGCGACGCGCTCTCGCGGTTGGTGATGGATTTGGTAATTTTTAATTGCCTCATTGTTAGAACGTTATAGTTTTCTACTTACTTGCCGAAGCCAAAGTAGAAAGCTTTTCCGTTCCTATCTACGCCTTCAAAATAAATGGCGCGCGAAGCTTTCTTGGCCTTGGCCACGACATCTTCGGGGCTTGAAACAGGGTCGCCGTTCACATAGGAAATAACTCCACCTTCCTTTGCACCGGCTTCGGCCATCTTTCCGCTGCCAAGGGAAACGATTTCCACTCCGGAACGAAGGCCAAGGGCCTTTAATGTTTCGGGGCTGGCAGTTTTAAGACTTGCGCCGTAAAAGATCACGGATCCATCGGCCGATATTTCACCCGCGGGGGTGTCCGCGCCTTGGAATTCCACCCTGGTCTGCAATTGTTTTCCGTCACGGATGTAGGAGATTACCGCTTTGTCGCCAGGACGGTAGCTGCTCACCTTTGCCTGAACGGATGCAGCATCCGTAATCTTCTGACCGTCAATGGCTACAATGACATCGTTCTTTTGCAGGCCGGCCTTTTCGGCGGCACTTCCCTTCAAAACCTCGTTAATATATACGCCGCTCACGGAGGAAAGTTTCATTTCGTCGGCAATTTTCTTGTCTACCGAACCCATGGAAATGCCAAGCACCGCACGCTTCACCGAGCCAAAGTCCATAAGGTCTTCGGCCACCCTCTTTACTATATTTACGGGAACTGCGAAGGAATATCCGCTATAGGCGCCGGTCTGGGAGACGATTGCTGTGTTGATGCCCACAAGTTCGCCTTTCTTGTTTACAAGGGCGCCGCCGGAGTTGCCGGGATTCACGGCTGCATCGGTCTGGATGAAGGATTCAATCTTGAACTGGCCGGAATAGTCGGGCATTGAACGGCCCTTTGCACTTACGATACCGGCGGTGATGGTGCCGCGGAGCTGTGCGCCAAGGGGTGAGCCTATGGCCAGCACCCATTCACCGAGCCTGAGGGCGTCACTGTCGCCCATAGGAATGGTGGGAAGGTCATTTTCATTTACCTTAATTATAGCCACGTCAGTTGCAGGGTCTGTACCAACGACGGTGGCTTCGTACTGCTGGTTATTGTTAAGGGTTACCTGAATATTGCTTGCGCCGGAAACCACGTGATTGTTGGTTACGATGTAGCCGTCCGGGCGGATGATTACGCCTGAGCCGCTGCCTTTTTGCTCACGCATCTGGGGAGTGTATTCATCTCCGAAGAAGAAGCGGAAGAAGGGGTCTATGTTCTGGTACTGCTGACGATTTTGAACGGTTACCTCTACGTAAACTACGGCTTCCACGGCATTTTCGGCCGCATAGGTGAAGTCCGGATAGTCTGTGTCTGCCAAATTGACAGTGCGGTATTCCACGGCGCTGCCATTCTGGTCGGTTACGATTGTGGATTGGATTTCCTGGGGCTGGGTGGCTTTAACTACTGCATAGGCTGTTAGGCCGCCTGCCACTACGGAAAGAAGTACAGTCAAGAATGTTCTTTTCATATTATGGTTTTTTTAGTCATTTTCCGGGGAACAAAAATCTCAAAACTTATGCCATTTGAGAGAAAATGATTATATTTGTATGCTTAAGAATATAAAAAGGACACTATATGAATCTGACCATTTCCAGCACTAATCTTCTGAAGGCCCTCATGGACGTTTCCAAGGCCATTCCGTCAAAGTCTCCCCTTCCCATTCTGGAGAATTTCCTCTTTGTCCTAAAGGGCAGCACCCTGGAAATCACCGCATCGGACTCGGAACTCACCCTGCGCACTGCAATAGAGGTGGACGCCGCCCAGGAAGACGGTTCCATCGCCGTCCCCGCCCGTCACATGACAGACCTTCTGAAAGAACTTCCGGACCAGCCCGTAGGCATCAAGACCATCTCGGACAGTTCCTTCGAGTGCAGCTGGGCCAGCGGTAACTCCGTCCTCCCCTACTTCCCGGCAGACGATTATCCGGAAATCAAAACCACGGGTGCCGATGCCCTTAAGGTCACCTTCCCGGCAGAAAGCCTCACCACCGGTATCCAGAGCACCGTCTATGCTACGGCCGATGACGAAATCCGTCCTGCCATGAACGGTATCTTCTTCGACATAGACCTGGACAGCACCACGCTTGTGGCTTCAGATTCACATAAGCTAATCTGCTACACCACCAAGGACGTCAAGGCCACGGAAAAGGCTTCCTTCATATTGCACAAAAAGCCCGCGAACGTGCTCCGTTCCATTATCGGCAAAGATGTGGAGGAAGTGGAAATTGCTTTTGACAGCGCAACTGCACAGTTCACCTTCGGCAACACCACCATGGTATGCCGTCTGGTTGTGGGCAAATATCCCAAGTACAGGGACGTTATCCCCACCAGCAACGCCAATATCCTTCAGATAGACCGCCAGCTTCTTCTTAACACAGTTAAGCGTGTGGCAGTGTGCGCCAACAAGGCCTCCAACCACATCAAGTTCACCCTCAAGGAAGGCCAGCTGGAAATATCGGCCCAGGACCTTGGCTTCGCCCTTGCCGCCTATGAAAAGATCAACTGCAACTACGCAGGTGACGAACTCACCATCGGCTTCAAGAGCACCTTCCTCACGGAAATCCTGTCCAACATGGGCTGTGGCGGCCTGGTAATCAAGTTTGCCGATGCCCGTCGCGCTGCCCTCATCCTTCCCGCAGAGGAAGAAGCAGAGACGGAGAAGGTGTGTGGAATTTTGATGCCCATAATGATCCATTAAGTTTTTATGGAACTTAATCTTAAACGGCCGTTGCTCTTTTTCGATATAGAGAGCACCGGCCTTAATATTGCCTCAGACGGTATTATCGAGCTTAGTTTTGTCAAGGTGCTTCCGGGCGGGGAAACGCGCGTGAAGACTTGGAAGATCAAGCCGTGGGATTATGTGAATCACCGAGTGATTCCCATTAATCCGCAGGCGTCGGAGGTGAATGGCGTAAAGGACGAGGATCTGGTTAACTGCCCCAAGTTCATAGAGGTGCTTCCGGAAGTCGCCTCCTGGCTGGAGGACAGCGACCTCGCCGGCTTTAATTCTGCCAAGTTAGACCTGCCGCTTCTGGCCGAGGAAATTGAGAGGGTGCGGGAGTACTGTCTCTTACGCCTTAAAGATGAGACATCGGCCCAAAAGGCGCAGGAAATGCTGGATCTGCTGGAAAAGATAGACCTTCACAACTGCCGAATGGTGGATGTCCAGAACATCTATCATCACTTCGAGCCCCGCAATCTTAGGGCTGCGTACCGCTTCTACTGCGGCGGCAAGGATTTCGAGAACGCCCACACCGCAGAGGCCGATACTCTAGCAACCTATGAGGTTCTCAAGGGCCAGTTGGACAGGTATAAAGAGCCCACGGAGTATCAGCAGGAGGTGCTTACCAACGACATTGAATCTCTTTCAAGGTTCGGTTCCCGTTCCAAAACCGTGGACTTTGCCGGAAGACTTCTGGAAGGCGAAAACGGTGAGGCCATCATTAGTTTTGGCAAGCACAAAGGCAAAACCGCGCGCGAAGTGTGGCTAACAGAACCGGCCTACTTTGCCTGGATAGAAGGCGGAGACTTCACCCTTGACACCAAGCACCAGTTCGCCCGCCTAAAAGCCCAGTACCAAAAAGAGCGCAAAGAATCCCTGAACCGCCCCGCCACCGCCACCGAACTGCAGGATTTAGCCAGCAAGTTCAATACCGGGAAGCTATTCTAGTTTTCGAAATCCCCCACGGTCGAAGAAAAATTATTTTTTGTGCAGCCGCTCAAAAAACCAATTTTTTTCGACCTGCGCAAAATCCACGCACGAACTGGTGGTTAATTCATTGATTATCAGTGTGTTACCTTATAGTAATCGTTCAAAAAGCGAACGATTACTATACAACAACTCGTTGATACTCAACCACTTAACCGCCAGCCATACTTGGCCCTGCTATTCTAAATTGCGCTTGAGGGTCCATCGTTTGGACCTTCGGGAGCAGCTTTAGCAGACTATTGCTATTGCCGGGCGCTTTTTGTATCTTTGAGCCGGACTTTGGTGGCCTTTGGGCCTTAATAGGGAAGCCGGTGGGAATCCGGAACTGTGCCCGCAGCTGTGAGCCCCGCTAAAGGTCCGGCAATAATGCCATTGAAGCTTGTCTTTGAGAAGGCGCCGGACTGGGGAAGTCAGAAGACCTGCCTTGGTCAAGTTTAACGTAGGGACCCGGGGGCAGGTTCCGGTATAAGCGACAAACTAATGCTTTTTTCTTTAATTGTAGCGGCTGGCCTGATGACCCAGCCGGCCGATACGCTCCAGGCCGTAACAGTAGTAGCGGACCGCGGCGTAGTGGTGTCCAGGACAGACACCGTAAAAATTCAACCTTTACTTGACGTGGGAAGCTCGCTGCTTTATTTCCCCGGCCTTTATGTTGGCGATTACGGCGGCCTAGCGGGCCTAAAGAGCGCCAGCCTCCGCGGTCTTGGCAGCGCACACACTGCAATTTACCTTGACGGAATCAGGGTTGGTAACGTCCAGTCAGGCCAGGCCGATCTTGGCTTCATTGACCTTCAGTCCATGGAGAACGTAGTTGTGGACTATGCCCAGAACAGCCTGAGTTTCAACACTGCACGTCCCGTATTTGTGAACGGCAGGCCGGTTTCCGGAACTGTCCGTTTCAACGCCGGCTCCTTCAGCACCTGGCAGCCGTACGGCAGGGTCAACTTCCGGCTTAACGAGCGCATGAGCATATCGGCCTATGCAGGCGGTGTTATCACCAAGGGCGATTTTCCGCTGGCAGACGGTACCCGTCGTCTGAACAACGACCTTAAGCAGATCAAGGCCGGAATGGACTATTTTGCCGATATTAAAGGCGGCGACATTCACGCAAAGCTCCTGTATCACGGCTCCGACCGCGGTACGCCCGGCTCCGTAAGCTGGCCGTCCACAGACAGGCAGACAGACCGCAACTTCCTGGCACAGGCCATGCTGCGCAAGAGTTTCACTCCCGTATATACCCTTAATTTAAATGCCAAGGGCTCGTACGACCAGCTTTTATACAAGAGCGAATGGGGCGACAGCGATTACAACCAGACAGAATTACAGATTAACAGCGCCCACAAATTCCGCATCATTCCCTGGTGGGAGGTGTCTTTAGCGGCCGATTTCTCCTACGACGGCCTAAAGTCCAACTTGTACAACCAGAAAAGGCATGGAACGGTCTGGGCTGCAGCAACCGCCTTCCGCACGGCCCGCTTCAAGGCCGATCTGGCTGTGGAATATGCCGGTGTCTTTGACCTTGGCGGCTCAAGCTGGAACAGCATTTCTCCGTCGGCCGATGTGCGTTTCACCATAGTGCCCGGCCTGGACATTCTGGCATTCGGACGCCGTGCATACCGCACGCCCACCTTCAACGAACTGTACTATCCCGGCTACGGCAACCCTCAGCTTAAGCCGGAAGACGCCTGGCTCACTGACCTCGGCCTTGATTTCCACCGCACTTTTGGCGGGCTTACGCTTGAAGCCCGCGTGGACGGCTACTATAACTACCTCACTAATAAGATTATATCGGCCCCTTCTGCCGACGATCCTAACATCTGGCTGCCTTACAATGTTGGCAAGGTACAGGCCGTTGGTGCCGATGTCCTTGTTGGCGCAAACTACCTTACTGATGGCGGTTGGCTGTTTGGCTGCACCGTGCGTTACGGCTATCAGAACGCCGTGGACAAGACTCCGGACAGTTACACCTTTGACCAGACCATCCCTTACGTGGCCAAGCACTCGGTGCTGGTCAACCCCGTCGTGGGTTGGAAAGGCTGGAAGCTTGGCGTTAACTGGAACCTCCGCGCAGGCCGCCGCGACTCGGTGGGCGAAATGCCTAATTGGAATACCCTGGATGCACAACTTGCAAAAGAATTCCGCTTTGCCGGCTGCGTCCTGGAACTCAGCGTTATGGGCCGCAATCTTACTGACTGCCGCTACGACATGGTGTCGGGCTATCCCATGCCCGGCCGCAGCGTCATTGGTGGCATAAGCTTCGCTTTCTAGTATGAAAAAGATACTCCCTGTACTGTTTCTTTGGCTTATTACCGCCTGCAGCCAGCAGGCGGTAAGGCCGGAAACGGCCATGGAATATGCCCGCTGGTTCACGCTTACGGATAGTAGTGTAGTAGTGATGCAGCCGGGCGGTGGAGCGGACACCCTTAAAGGGCAGTACGGCAGGCTTATCTGTATGTCCAGCTCCTACGTGGGCTTTCTGGACGCCATCGGCGCCGACAGCACCGTGGCCGGAGTTTCTGGTCTGAAGTTCCTGGGACACACACCCTCTCAGGCCGTAGAAGTGGGTTACGACGCGGCTCTGGACTACGAGGCGATTGTTCAGGCCCAGCCGGACCTGTTCCTAACTTATGCCGTGGGCGCGGTTGAACCGCTCTATCTGAATAAGCTAAGGGAATTGGGCATAAAAACCGTAATCCTTAGCGAACACCTTGAAAGCCACCCCCTTGCAAGGGCCGAATACGTGAAGCTTTTTGGCGCACTCACAGGCCGCCGCGCCCAGGCCGACTCCGTATTCACTTTAGTCCGGGACCATTACCTTGAACTGGTACAGCCCTCCACCACTAAGAAAGTCCTCATAAACATTCCCTACGCCGACCAGTGGTACATCCCCGGCGGGGACAACTTCATGACCCGACTCATTGAAGACGCCGGCGGCCAGCTTCTCGGCACCGTCCCCGGCCATCAGGAATCTTCTGTGATAGATATGGAAACCGCCCTCCGCTACGCTCAGGAAGCCGATGTCTGGCTTCACCCCGGCTGGTGCCGCAACAAGGATCAACTCCTAAGCGTGCACCCCCTCTTCACTGAATTCCACATAGATAGCATCTGGAACAACACCCTCCAGACCACCCCCGGCGGCGGCAACATGTTCTGGGAAACCGGCCCCGTCCGCCCCGACCTCATCCTCCAAGACCTCACCTCCATCCTCTCCGGCACGGCCACATCACCCCTAAACTACTACCTTCCGGTAGAATAACTTTCCACGACGCCGCATCCCGCATAAAAGGCCGATAATGAGGGATGACGCGTCGGCACGACGTAGCATCCCGCAAAAACGGGCAAAAATGCGGGATGGTAGGTTGCAGGAACCTACCACGATTTGTAAGGATGTGAAAGCAGATGGGAATTGTAGTACCGCCGATCGCCAGTCACCTCTTCGCCCAGCCATTCAGGCCGATTGAAATGCTCCTCCGGGCTTGAAAGCTCAATCTCGGCCATCACAAGTCCCTCATTGTCCCCGTAGAACTCATCCACCTCGAAGAATTTACCTCCTTCCTCCGGAACAATAAACCTGGTTTTATCTATGGCGCCGCCGCGGCAGAGGAGGAAGAGTTCTTCGGCTTCTGCCAGGGGGATTTCTTTTTCCCACTCGAAACGGGAAATGCCGTCCATGGAGGGGCCTTTGATGGTTAGGAAGCCTTGGTTGTCACGGATGCGTACGCGTACGGTGTTGCCGCCGTCGTGGGCTATGTAGCCCTGCTTTATGCGGTAGGACTTTACGGCAAGGGCCT
>JAGCWB010000030.1 GCA_017962065.1 Bacteroidales bacterium | reverse complement strand
TCCAACAGCCTGGTGCCCATACTCTTTGGCGTGCCGCTGTTCATCGTCTGCGGCTTCTACCACTCCATTGCCGATGTGGTATATTTGGTGGCCGCCTGGAAATGGAGCCCCGCCATCCTGTGGTACTACCCTGTCATTGTAATTGGCAACTATGTGGGCTGCAACGTCCGCAGGATAGTGATTCCGGAAAAGCTCTTGTAATTATTAAAAATAATTATTATCTTTGCCAAGTTAGTAGTGTATCAATCTCGAACTTATGGACAAATTTACCCAAAACTATGTTGAGGGATTCATGGGCGATGTAATTGCCAGGAACCCCGGAGAGCGTGAATTCCACCAGGCCGTACGCGAAGTGGTGGAAAGCGTAGCCCCTTACATCACCAGCTACCCCCACCTGATGGACCAGAAAATCCTGGAACGGATTGTGGAGCCGGAGCGCGTGATCATGTTCCGCGTCCCCTGGATGGACGACCGTGGAGAAATCCACATCAACAAAGGCTACCGTGTTCAGTGCAACAGCGCCATCGGCCCGTATAAGGGCGGTATCCGCTTCCACGCCAGCGTGAACCTCTCCATCATGAAGTTCCTCGCGTTCGAGCAAACCTTCAAAAACGCCCTCACAACGCTGCCCATGGGCGGTGCAAAGGGCGGCAGCGACTTCAATCCCAGAGGCAAATCGGACGCCGAGGTTATGCGCTTCTGCCAGAGTTTCATGGCCGAATTATATCGCCATATCGGGGCCGATACGGATATTCCCGCCGGCGACATCGGCGTAGGCGGGCGAGAGATCGGCTATCTCTTCGGCCAGTATAAACGCCTGAAAGACAAGTTCTCCGGCACCCTCACCGGAAAGGGAATGACTTGGGGCGGAAGCTTGTTGAGGCCGGAAGCAACCGGTTACGGGCTGTGCTATTTAGCAGAGCAGTTGCTGGCAACCCGCGGAGATTGTTTCGAAGGCAAGAAGGTGAATATTTCCGGTTCCGGCAATGTGGCCCAGTATGCTGCTCAGAAAGCTATGAGGCTGGGCGCGCTTGTGCAAACCCTCTCAGACTCAGACGGTTTCATCTACGATCCGGAAGGTCTCACTGAGGAGAAGATGGCTTACGTCTTTGAGCTCAAGAATATTCGCCGAGGCCGTATCAAAGAGTACGCCGCCAAGTATCCGCAGGCGCAGTATTTCCCCGGCGAGCGTCCTTGGAAGATTGCCTGCGACATAGCACTGCCGTGCGCTACGCAGAATGAAATCGGCCCGGAAGATGCTCAGAATATTGTTTCAGGCGGCGCAATCTGTGTTGCCGAAGGCGCCAACATGCCCACCACGCCGGAAGCTATCCGCATCATCCAGGGTGCCGGCCTGCTGTACTCTCCGGGCAAGGCTTCCAATGCCGGCGGCGTAGCAACATCAGGCCTGGAAATGAGCCAGAACTCCATGCGCCAGCACTGGACAGCCGAAGAAGTGGACCAGTACCTCCGCCGCATCATGCAGGACATCCACACCTCCTGCGTCAAATACGGCACCGAACCCGACGGCACCGTAAACTACGTCAAAGGCGCCAACATAGCCGGCTTCATCAAAGTAGCCGCCGCCATGACCGACCAGGGGCTGGTGTAACCGCCTGGCCCCTCTTCGGGGCCCCCAAAAGTGCCCCGAAGGTCCATCCCCTGGACCCTCAAGGCCGTTTCCCAGCCCTGCTTCCAGTGTTGCAGTGCTTTAACTGGCGGTTAATTGACTGACTGTCAGCGAATTGCGGCATAACTGTCGTTCAAAATCCGAACGATTACTATGCGGGAATGTGTTGACTATGAGTGAATTAGATGCCAGTTGACAAAAGCGTCACCAAAAACAGGGACACCTCCAGCAGTCAGTTCGGCAATAATCCTTATATTTGCACTCATGAAATCTACTATTACCCAGGAGAAGAAGTGGAAGATACTGTCTTCCGAGTATTTGATACAACGGCCATGGCTCACGGCGCGGCGCGATGTGGCGCAGCTGCCGGACGGGAGGATTAACAATGAGTATTATGTACTGGAGTACCCGGACTGGGTGAATATCATTGCCATAACCACGGACGGCAAGTTTGTGATGGAGCGACAGTATCGGCATGGTCTGGGCAACACGTGCTATGAGCTTCCGTGCGGTGTTATAGAGAAAGGAGAAACGCCCCTGCAGGCAGCTCAGCGTGAACTTTTGGAGGAAACGGGATATGCCGGCGGACAGTGGCAGCACTGGATGGATCTTTCTCCCAACCCCGCAACGTCCACCAACCTGGCACACAGCTTCTTAGCCGTGGGCGTAACAAAAGTTGCCGATCAAAGTCTGGACGCCACAGAAGATATAGACGTTTATCTGGAAACGCCGGAGTTTGTGAAGCAGCTGCTGGAAGAGAATCAGATTCTTCAGGCCCTTATGGCCGCGCCTTTATGGAAGTACTTCAGCAGCAAGTAGTTTCCGCGCCAGCATCCAGGCGATGGCACCAACGGCCAGGGACATGCAGAAGATTATCACTTCAATACTGAGCGTACTAACTGCCGATTTGGCCATAACCACGGCGCAGGCGTCTACCACAAAGTGCAGCAAAATGGCCATCGGGAACAGCCAGAGCCGGTTTTTCCGCACCGCCGTCCAAACCATTACAGACAATCCCACCTGAAGAATTAAGGCCGATATCCTCTCCCACAGACCCAGAAAAAGCGTTCCGGCGGTGAGGGCCTGCAGCTGCTCAAACTGTGTCTGCACCTGAGCGCTAGCTTCAGCCGGGACGGTGGCCAGGATAGTATCGGCCTGACCGTTGTTTATCAGAGACGACATTACCAGGTTGGAAATCATGGAAATGCCGAAGATGATCAGCATCTCGGTGCCGCCGTGACCTATGCCGTATGCGACTGGTGTCTTGGCGTCCGTGGGCTCCTTTTTGAGGAGGAATTTCATGCCCAGGAATCGGCCGGTCTCTTCAAATACTCCTGCAGCTAAACCACCGTAAAGTGCATAGTACCAGGCGTTTCCCATAATAGCCGATCCGTGGGGCCCCTTTAGCACAATCTGGTGGAGTATGGGTTCCAGTACTAGCGCAAAGACAATGAAAACACCGGCGCCGATGAGGATGGTGCGGATGTTCACATTATACTTTTTGACCATCCACCAGGCAAGGGCAACTGGGACGGCGAAGCCAAGGATGGCGTCTATGGCCATCATGACGAGAGCGCTTGTCGATACCATATTCTATAGCATTTTAAGCGCATTTGCAAGCTGGTCCGGGCAGCTGGTGCCGCGGCCTTTGCAGTCGATGCCTTCCAGGCGGGAAATTATATCGGCCTTTTTCATGCCCACTACAAGGGCCCCTATGCCCTGGGTGTTGCCGTGGCATCCGCCGGTGTACCTTACGCTGCGCACCACATCTCCGTCAAGTTCAATATCTATTTGCCTGGAACATACCGCGTTGCAGGTCTGGAAAGCTGCCTTCCTGATGCCGCCTTCCGTCTGGTCGTTGATTAAAGTTACTTCAAACATAGTTCTTGCTGCTTGACGGCGAAAATACTTTATTTTCAGATAATTTCAAAATTCCTAGCAACACTTTCTCCACCACTGGCGGTTAACTCCTTGATACTCAGTACTTTTGCGTATAATCCTCGTTCAAAAATAGAACGACGACTATGCTGCAACCTGCTGATACTCAACCACTTAACCGCCAGTAAAAACAATACTTCCACTGGGAATAGGTGGTGGAAACAGCCCTGAGGGTCAAGGGATGGACCTTCGGGGCACTTTTAGGGGTGAAAACGGTGTTGAAGGTCCAGGCGGTGGACCTTCGGGGCACTGTTGGGGGTGAAAATGGTGTTGAGAGTCCAGTGGCTGGACCTTCGGGGAACAAGCGGCGGGGCGGGGATAACTATTTAAAGCCAAACTGCCCCCAGGCGCTAAAGATTTTTACAATTTTTAGGGTAAATCGCATAAAAAGTGTTATATTTACAAAGAATTAATAGCACTTTATGAAACTTCATATAACGTCGGAGACTGGGAGACTGAGAGAGGTGGTGCTGGGACTGCCCACATCGCCGGGAAAAACGCCCACGCTTAGCGAAACTTTTGACAGCAAATCATACGAATCTGTCCTTCACGGGGTTTATCCCACGGAAGAAGACATGATTGCGGAAATGGGGGCCTTTGAAAAAATCCTCAAAAAATACGATGTAATAGTTCACCGCCCCAGGCCGGTGGAAGGCTGCAATCAGGTTTTCTCCAGGGACGTAGGATTTGTGATTGACGACAAAATCATTGTCGCCAACATTATACCGGACCGCCAGGAAGAAATAGATGCCTACGAGGATATCTACAAGCAAATCCCGTACAGGCACATCTACAACCTGCCGGAGGCCGTCCACGTGGAGGGCGGGGACGTGATCCTGTACAAGGACTACATCTTCGTGGGTCAGTACGACTTCCCGGATTATAGAAGCGTAAAGACCGCCCGTACAAACCGTCTGGCGCTGGACTACCTCAGGATGATATTCCCGGAGCGCCAGATTATCCCGCTGAACCTGCTCAAATCGGACACAGACCCCTACCAGGGCATACTTCATCTGGATTGCACCTTTATGCCCGTGGGCCACAATAAAGCCATAATCTACCGCCGCGGCTTCATGAATCCCAGAGATGCCGATCATCTGATAGACATCTTTGGCAAGGAAAACGTGTTCGAAATAACCACGGAAGAAATGTACGCCATGAACACCAACGTGTTCTCCATAAGCGAAGACGTGGTAGTAGTAGAAGAACATTTCTACCGCCTCATAAGACACCTCAGGGACAAATGGGGAATGACCGTGGAAACCGTCCCGTACAGAGAAATATCCAAAATGGGCGGCCTGCTCAGATGCTCCACGCTGCCATTAAGAAGAGATTAACCACATAACCATAACATGAACTCACAAGACTACATTGCGCTGGAACAAAGGTACGGCGCACACAACTATCACCCGCTTCCGGTAGTGCTGGAAAGAGGAGAAGGCATCTACGTCTGGGACGTGGAAGGAAAACGTTACTTCGACTTCCTCAGTGCATATTCGGCCGTCAACCAGGGCCACTGCCATCCCAAGATTGTGAAGGCCCTCACAGATCAGGCCCAAAAGCTTTGCCTCACATCCCGCGCCTTCTATAACGACTGCCTTGGCCCCTATGAGAAGTTTGCTACCGAATTCTTCGGCTACGACAAACTCCTCCCCATGAATTCGGGCGCCGAAGCCGTAGAAACAGCCCTCAAACTTGCCAGACGCTGGGGCTACAAAGTAAAGGGAATACCTGAGAATGAAGCACTTATCATAGTTTGCGAAGGCAATTTCCACGGCCGCACCATCACTATAGTCACAATGTCAACGGACCCGGAAAGTTACGGCCAGTATGGCCCCTTCACCCCCGGCTTTGTCCAAATCCCGTACAACAACACGGAAGCCCTTGAAAAGGTGCTCAAAGAAAAAGGCGACAAAGTGGCCGCAATGATAGTGGAACCCATCCAGGGCGAGGCAGGCGTCTATGTCCCGGACAAAGGCTACATCAAAAAATGCTTCGACCTGTGCCACAAATACAACGCCCTTTTCATTGCCGATGAAGTTCAGACCGGCATAGGCCGCACCGGCAAAATGTTCGCCTGCGACCATGAAGGCGTACGTCCGGACATGATCACCATAGGCAAAGCCCTCAGCGGCGGCACCCTTCCCGTATCGGCCGTCCTTGCCGATGACGAGATTATGCTCACAATCGGTCCGGGAGAGCACGGCTCCACCTTCGGCGGTTTCCCGCTGGCGGCAAAAGTAGCTGTAGCATCACTTGAGGTAATTCGCGATGAGCACCTCACAGAGAACGCAGCAAGGCTTGGAGAAATCTTCCGTGAGGAGATGAACAAGATCAAGAGTCCGTACTTCAAGTTTGTGCGCGGCAAAGGCCTCTTGAACGCCGTTGTAACGGAGCCCGGAGATAACTTCGAGGCCTGGGATATCTGCCTGAAACTGGCCGAAAAAGGCCTTCTGGCAAAGCCCACCCACCGTCACATCATCCGCTTCGCTCCGCCGCTTGTAATTAACGAAGAGCAGCTAAGGGAGGCCTGCGCAATAATCAGAGAAGTGTTCGAAAGCCTATGAGCGCAAAGCTTGCAATGATTGCCTTCGGCGGCAACGCCCTGCTGCGTTCCGGCCAAAAAGGCACCTTCCAGGAACAGGTGGAAAACGTTGAACGCACCTGCGAAAACCTCATTCCGCTGCTAAAGCAAGGCTACAACATAGTCATCGGCCACGGCAACGGTCCGCAGGTTGGAAACGGCCTCCTGAGGCACCAGGCAGGGGAGCAACTACATAGCCTTCCCGCCCAGCCCATGGACTTCTGCGGCGCAGAAACGCAAGGTTCGATCGCCTATCTGATAGAGACTGGCATGGACCGCGTCCTAAGCCGTAACAAACTCAGTAACAACGTAGTATCGCTGGTAACTAGAGTAGAGGTTTCGGCCGATGACCCCATGTTCCAAAACCCCACCAAGCCGGTAGGCCCGTACTACGCGCAGAAGCCGGAAGACGGCTCAACATATAAGGAGGACCCGAAAGGCAGGGGATGGCGCAAGGTGGTTGCTTCGCCCGTTCCAATCGGCATCCAAAACGTTGAACTGGTGGGCCGCCTGGCCAGGGAAGGCTACGTGGTAGTCACCGTCGGTGGCGGCGGCATCCCGGTCATCCGCACGAAGCAAGGCCTCAAAGGCGTGGAAGCCGTTATCGACAAAGACCTTGCATCGGCCCTCTGCGCCATAAAAATCAAGGCCGATGATTTCTACATCCTAACGGACGTGCCCAAGGTTTATATCAATTTCAGAAAGGCCGATGAAAAGGCCCTGGACACGCTTACAGTGGCCCAGGCCAAGGAATATCTGGCCCAAGGACAGTTTGCCGAGGGATCCATGGCCCCCAAGGTTCGCGCCGGCATCCTTTTCATAGAAAACGGCGGAAAACAGTGCATAATAACAGAAGCAGGGGAGCTTGGAAACCCTTCCTGCGGAACAAGAATAGTTAAATAAGTATGGCTTACAACCTTCGCAACCGCAGTTTCCTTAAACTGCTGGATTTCACCCCCAAAGAGATCAATTACCTCCTGGATCTGGCCCGCGACCTTAAGCGCGCCAAATACGCCGGCACGGAAGTGCCCCGCATGAAAGGCAAGAACATAGCCCTTATCTTCGAGAAAACTTCCACCCGCACCCGCTGTGCATTCGAAGTTGCGGCGTACGACCAGGGCGCCCATATAACCTATCTTGGCCCCACCGGCTCCCAGATCGGCATTAAGGAAACCATGAAAGACACAGCCCGCGTGCTTGGACGCATGTACGACGGCATCGAATATCGCGGCTTTGCCCAGAAGACCGTTGAGGAACTTGCCGAATTCTCTGGCGTTCCCGTATGGAACGGCCTTACCAACGAAGCCCATCCCACTCAGGTTTTGGCCGATCTTCTGACCATGAAGGAGCACACCGACAAACCCCTGAATCAGGTTAGCTTCGCATATCTTGGCGATTCCCGCTTCAACATGGGTAACTCCCTCCTCGTAGGCGGCGCAAAAATGGGCATGGACGTTCGTATAGTGGCACCCAAGGCCCTCCAGCCATCGGCCGATCTAGTCTCAAAATGCCAGGAAATTGCCAAAGAAACCGGCGCCCGCATCACCATCACAGACGATGTTGACAAAGGCGTAAAAGGCTGCGATTTCGTTTATACGGACATCTGGGTGTCAATGGGCGAACCGGACAGCGTATGGAAAGAGCGTATCGACATGCTTATGCCTTATCAGGTGAACGCCAAGCTCATGGAACGCACCGGCAATCCTAAATGCAAGTTCATGCACTGCCTGCCGTCGTACCATAACAGGGACACCAAGGCAGGGGAGGACGTGTACCAGAAGTTCGGCCTGGACGGCATCGAGGTCACCGAGGATGTGTTCGAAAGCGAGAACAGCATAGTCTTCGACGAGGCCGAAAACCGCATGCACACCATTAAGGCTGTGATGGTTGCAACCCTCGGAGATTAGGTTTTTTGAATTTATTTTCCTAAATTGCAAGACCATAGCAATACACGGACTAATAGCATGAGTGAAAAAAGACTAACCATCGACTATGAGGAATTCTCTTCCGTAAAGGAAATGTCTGCGGAAGATCAGGAACTTGTTGCACAGTGCCTGGAGGCCCAGAAGGGCTCTTATTCCCCGTATTCCCATTTTCAGGTGGGCGCCGCCCTGCGCCTTGCAAACGGCGTTATTGTTAAAGGAGCAAATCAGGAGAATGCCGCTTATCCGGCCGGAATTTGTGCCGAGAGATCGGCCATGTTCTGGGCGGGAGCCAATTATCCGGACGTTCCAATGCTGGCCCTGGCAATTGCAGGGGCCGATAACGGTGTTCTGTGCGAGAGCCCGTCATCGCCTTGCGGATCCTGCCGCCAGGTTATGTCCGAATACCAGAAAAAGCACGGCGTGCCCATGCAGATTATACTGGTAGGCTCCAAGCGCATCCGTAAGTTCAAGAAGGTGGACGACCTTTTGCCCTTCATCTTCGACAGCCTTAACGTATAAAAAAAAGGGAAAGCCCCTTACATCGCACCGCTACGACCTCCTACCCTTGCTACATTCCTGTCCTGGGGGAGTTCAGAGGGAGCTGGTCGTGTAAGACTTTCCCGGGTGCAAAGGTATAAAAAGTTTTTCATGATTGCAATTTATACAATAACTTCCGGCCTCCACGACGAACTGTCGGTGGCAAAACTGAGCGACGAATTCTTCAAAAGCATATTCCCCAAAGGCGGTTTCGAGTTCAAGGGGGCCGATTTTGCCGATTTCGGCAGCCACTCCCTTGACCTGATCTACGTGCGCACAGGCGGGGCGGAAGGCATATTCAAAAGCCTGCTTCCGGACATGCTTGCAAAAGGCACGGACCGTTTTTATATCCTCACTTCCGGTAAAAGCAATTCGCTGGCAGCGTCGCTGGAAATCCTCACCTTCTTGGAGCAGCAAGGCCTTAAAGGCGAAGTCCTGCACGGCAACGCCTCTTATCTACAGGAGCGCATAAAGTCGCTGGAAATCCTTTCCAACGCCCGCAAAACCTTGCACGGAACGCGCATAGGCGTAATCGGCCAGCCTTCGGATTGGCTTATTGCAAGTCATGCGGATCCTACGGCTTTGACGGAAAAGCTTGGTGTAAAGCTGGTTGAAATTCCAATGGAGGAACTCCTTCAGGAGATAGAAAAAGCCCCCGGGGCCGAAGCTCCGGAAAAAGAGGTTATGAAGGCCGATGTAAGGGCCTCTTACCCCGGCGCAGTGCAGATTTACAACGCACTGCAGGTGCTTGTAAAGCGTTATGAATTAGGCGCTTTCACCCTCCGCTGCTTCGACCTTTTAACTTCTGTCAAGAACACCGGCTGCCTTGCCCTCGCCAAGTTCAACTCCCTTGGCATCCCCGCCGCCTGCGAAGGCGACGTTCCGGCCCTGCTGTCCATGATGATAGCACAGGCCGTAATCGGCAAAACCGGTTTCCAGGCCAATCCTTCGCGCATTGATGTCCAAAGCGGCCGAGCCCTCTTTGCCCATTGCACCGTGCCTTTCAACATGGTCAAGAAGTGGCAGTGGGACACTCATTTTGAGTCCGGAATCGGCGTTGGCATTCATGGAGAACTGCCGCAGGGGCCTGTGACGGTGTTCAAGGTGTCCGGCAAACTGGACCGCATGTTCGTAGCGGAAGGGGAGTTGCTGTATAATCAGTACGAAGACAATCTGTGCCGCACCCAGATTATGCTAAAGCTTAATCCGGAGGACGCTGCATACTTCCTTACTAAACCTATCGGCAACCATCATATCATTCTTCCGGGCCGCTGCAAGGCCATTTTGGAGCAGCTGCTATGAGCCTGGAACAACTGTTGGAGCATCATGGCGTAAAGATTACCGCCAACCGCCTTCTTATTGCGCGTGCGCTGGAGGAGGCCGGGCGGCCGCTGTCCATGACAGAGTTGGAAGACAGGCTGGAAACCATAGACAAAAGCAACGTTTTCCGCACTCTTATGGCGTTCAAGGATGCTCATCTGGTTCACGCTCTGGAAGATACGGGGGATGGAGTGCGCTATGAGCTTTGCCACAGCCATCACGACGGCCATGACGACGACCTTCACGTGCACTTCTACTGTACGCGCTGTCATAAGATATTCTGTCTGTGGGATTTACCTATTCC